>CAWVFK010000001.1:0-12856 GCA_963928595.1 Candidatus Coprosoma sp.
ATGGAGAAGCCTTAGGTTTCTGTGAAGTAGAAAAAGCTTACCGTGAGGTAAGCTAATGTCAAAATTTATTTTGGCATTTTGTTCTTATGGAAACTGCATAACATATTTGAAACAAAGTCATATCTGAAACCCTCTATGTAATTGGCTTGGTCGCTTATTACGACAAATGAGTGTTTTGATATTGTTTCTCCAAATTCGTTTTTAAATTCTTTTATTACAATGATATCGCCTAATTTGCACATTGATTAATCTTCTCTCTTTTCAAGTATCCGTTAATTCGAATTCGTATAATATACCTTTTAATCTTTTTTCTATCCAGGTGTCATTGTATTCTTGAGATTTATAATGGGTAATGCCTCTGTTAATTGCTTTAGATGGGTCAAATGTTTCATTGATTGTTTCATCTCCAGTAAGAGCTTTAATAATATCAATAATACTAAAGTAATAATCTTCTTTTTCACTATCCCAAACAGCTTTAATATTTTGATTTTCAAAAATTTTAATTGTGTTTTTTTCATTTTCTGACATGTTTATTTTCCTTTCTAGCTCCTTTAATATAAACATACGATAAAAGTTGGTCATTTCCTTTTAAAATGTGTAAAAAGTTGTGTAAAGTTAAAATTCTTTTGTATTTTTATATTGTTAAATTTTGGATATGTCCATATAATTGTAGTATAAGGTTGGAAACAATAGGGGCTGGCACACGCCAATTCAATTTTCCAACTTTTTTTGTGCTCTAATTTTAAGAAATTGCCAGAATATGATATACTATTTAGTGAATGTATTTGAATATTGGTGGTGAGAAATAATGCTTAAAGTTAGTGATAAATGGTCTGATTATGAATGTTTAGACGCGGGAAATGGTGAGAAATTAGAAAGATGGGGTAAGGTCATTTTAAGAAGACCTGAGCCACAAGCTATGTGGGAAATGAAATTCAGTGATGATTGGAATAAAATAGATGGTTTTTATCATCGCTCTAATAAAGGCGGAGGATACTGGGAATTTAAAAATAAATTACCTGAATTTTGGACGGTGAAATATAAAGATTTAACTTTTAAAGTAACGCCAACTAATTTTAAGCATACAGGATTATTTCCTGAGCAAGCTACTAATTGGGACTTTATGATGGATAAGATTAAGAAAGCTGTTTCTAACGGAAAAAAGGTAAAGGTACTTAATTTATTTGCTTATACTGGGGCAGCTACGATGGCCTCAAGTAAAGCTGGAGCTGATGTTGTTCAAGTTGATGCTTCTAAAGGCATGACAATGTGGGCTAAAGAAAATAGAGATTTATGTGGACTTACTGATCATAATATTAGGTTTATTGTGGATGATTGTTTAAAGTTTGTCGAAAGAGAATATAGACGCGGACATAAATATGATGGAATTGTAATGGATCCACCTAGTTATGGTAGAGGTCCCAATAAAGAAGTTTGGAAGTTTGAAAAAAATATGGCTGTTTTGTTAGAGGCGTGTTTAAAAATACTTAGTGATGAACCATTATTTTTACTTATAAATGCTTATACAACTGGTATTAGTAACATTGTGCTTTCAAATATGCTTAAGACAATGATGTTACCACTTTATCCAAATGGTAAGGTTACTTCAGGAGAAGTTGGACTTCCAATCACTAAAAATAGTTTAATACTTCCTTGTGGTATATATGGGAGATGGGAAAGTAATGATTAATATTATTTATGAAGATAATCATTTACTCGTTGTGGAAAAACCGATAAATGTGCCAGTTCAAGCTGATAAAAGTGGTGATGAAGATTTACTTACGATGCTTAAGAAGTATTTAAAAGAGAAGTATAATAAGCCTGGTGATGTTTATTTAGGTTTAGTCCACAGGCTTGATAGACCAGTTGGTGGAGTAATGGTTTTTGCGAAAACTTCTAAAGCGGCTAGTAGACTTTCTAAACAGGTTCAAAAACATGAATTTAAGAAAATATATATGGCAGTTATAGAAGGTAAAGTTAGTGAAAGCGGTACTTTTAAAGATAAATTAAAGAAAGATGAAAAGACAAATATAACTAGAGTAAGTGAAGATGGTAAAGAAGCTGAGCTTAGTTATAATTTAATTGGTTTTGTTAATAATTTATCTTTAGTTAGAATTAGTTTAAAAACTGGTAGAAGTCATCAAATTAGGGTGCAGTTTGCATCTAGAAAAATACCACTTTATGGTGATCAAAAATATAATCCTAATGCGGTAAAAGATCAAATTGCTTTATTTGCTTCGAAATTAGAGTTTAAACATCCAATTACTAAAGAAGTTATGAGTTTTGAGTTACCGCTTCCTGAACGTTATCCATTCACACTATTTAAAGCTTTATGATTAAATGAGGGGATGAAAATGAAGAAGTTAAAAAATGTTATTATTGTGTTAATAATTTTAGTTTTAATGTTTTTTATCGTGTGGACTTTTTTAAGGCAACCTAATTTAATGCCGGTAAAAGGACAATTGGAATCTTTAGATTTAAATAATGTGAATAAATTGATGATTGTAAGTCATCCTGGAGATGAAAGTGTTTGGGGAGGCGCTCATCTTATTTCTGATAATTATTTAGTTGTATGTATTTCTTGTGGATATAATAAAAATAAAACTAATGATTTTCTAAAAGTAACGGAGTATAGTAAGGATCCAATTATTATGATGGGATATTCTGATAAACTTTATTTGAAAAGAGATTATAAGAGTATCAAAAAAAAGCTTAAGCTTATTTTAAAGTATAAAAATTGGAGTGAAGTTGTGACACATAATCCAGATGGGGAATACAATAATTATCAACACAAACAAATTAATCAAATTTTAAATGAATTAAATGTTAATAATCTTTATTATTTTGGTGAGTATTATAGTGAAAAAGAACTTGATAAGTTAGATAAAGAAACAACTTTAGATGGTGATTTAATTCAAAATAAAATTAATAATATGGTGAAGAAATATGATGGTATATATGATGATTATAAGCATATGTTACCATTTGAGGATTGGATTGGAGCTAGTAAATGGAAAAATTAAATAAAAAAGATAAATTTAATATATTTTGGATAGTAGTAATTTATTTATCTATTGCTCTTATTATTACGCATGGTGAGTTTATTTTTGGCTCAAGTACTGATTGGGGTTTTCAGCATATTACGTTTCCAGAATATTTTAGAATGCTTTTTTATGAAACACATGATATTTTCCCAGATTTTGCTTTAAATATTGGTGGTGGGCAGAATATTTATTATTTTGCCTATTATGGATTACTAAGTCCAATTATTTTGATTTCTTATTTACTTCCTTTTATACCAATGAGTTTTTATATAATTTTTAGTACTTTGTTACTCGGAATTATTTCGATATATTTATTTTATAAATGGATTAAAGGATTTAATTTTTCATCAACGTTATGTTTTGTTTTAACTTTGATGTTTGCTATGGCTGGGCCACTACTTTTCCACAGTCATAGACATATTATGTTTATAAATTATATGCCATTTTTACTTTTGGGTCTTATTGGAGTAAGAAAATATTTTTCTAACGGTTCAAAATGGTTAATGATTATAAGTATTTTTTTAATGGTTATGACTAGTTATTATTATAGTGTTGGCGGAATTTTGTGTTTAACAGTATATGGTATTTATGAATATTTGAAAATTAATGATAAATTTGTTTTAAGGGAATTTGCTAAAAAGGGTGTGGCTTTTGCTTTGCTTGTAATTACTGGGGTTTTAATGGCAGGAGTTATTCTAATGCCAGTAATATATGCTCTTATGAATGGCCGTGGTGAAAGCTTTGGTGGTGTTTCATTATTAGAGGCTTTGCCACCTAGTATTAATTTAGAATTTTTACTTTATAAATCTTATTCGGTTGGTCTTTTAGGTATAGCTTTTATAAGTATTATCTATATGTTTTTTATGAAAAAAGAAAAAAGATTTTTAGGAATAATATTATCTTTATTAATTATCTTTCCAATTTTTGTATATGTTTTA
Organism: Candidatus Coprosoma sp.; assembly: GCA_963928595.1. Lineage (GTDB taxonomy): Bacteria > Bacillota_I > Bacilli_A > RF39 > UBA660 > Coprosoma. The sequence goes on from CAWVFK010000001.1 coordinate 3,983, forward strand.
AATGGAGCTTTATATTTAGATGGTAAGGCATTGATTCCTTTTTTGCCACTTTATGTTTTGGTTATTGGATATTTCTTGGAAGAAGTTTTAAGTGGTAAAGTTAATTTTAAAATAGTATTTTTAACGATAGTTATCAGTTTACTATGGGTATATTTGGAAGATAATAGTTTGAAATTATATTTTACTTTGGACAGTATTTTATTACTTTTACTTTTATTTTTATATGAAAAGTTTAAGAAAGAGAATATTATAATTATTCCTTTAGTGATTATTAGTGTATTAGTTTGTTTGGGTGTTAATTTAAGTGATAGTTTGGTAACACTTGAAGATTTTGGTAAACAAAATGATCCACTTTTGGAAGAAATAACCGAAGATATTGCACAGAGTGACAAAAGTGTTTACCGGATGGCAATTAACTTGAAAGCGTCCACGCAGTTAGTAAATCATGTTGATAATATTCACGAAAATATTACGACACTTTATTCTTCAACTTATAATACTAATTATAATGATTTCTTTTATGATTTTAATAATAACCGAGCTTCACGTAATATGTTTATTACAAGTGAAACTAAGAATACTTTGTTTGAAACTTTGATGGGAGTTAAGTATTTAATTACGGATAAAGATGCGCCATTAGGTTATGAGGAGTGGAAGAAGTATGGTAATTATACGGTTTATATTAATAAAAATACACTTCCACTTGGTTATGCGACGGATAGAGTTATAAATAGTGATGATTATGATAAATTAGATTATCCGAATGAAGATTTGGCTTTAATAGGTGCTGTTGTTACAGATTATGGTGATTATGAATATGATAGTTTGGTTAAAAAAATCCCATTAGATTTAAATGACGGTAAAAAAAAGAATGTAACGATTCAAGATTATAAAGATGGTTATAAAGTAACAGTTAAAAATAATAATGGCGGTTCTTTAAGAGTTAAGTTAGATGAAGAGGCTAAACAAAAGATTTATTTACTTAGATTTACTGTGGAAAAACCTCAGAGCTGTTCTTTAGGTGATACGACGATTGAGGTTAATGGGATTAATAATAAGTTAACGTGTGCGAGCTGGAAGTATTTTAATAGTAATTATACTTTTGATTATACGTTATCTAGTGATGATGGCTTTGGTTCTTTAGATATTAAGTTTTCTAAAGGTACTCATTATATTAGTAAAGCAGAACTTTATAGTTTAAATTACGATGATTTTGTGAATAGTTTTGCGGATATTGATACTTTTGAAATAGATGAGGCTATTGGCGATAGAATTAGCGGCAATATAGATGTTACTAATGATGGATATTTTAATTTATCTATTCCATATGATAAAGGATTTATAATCAAAGTTGATGGTAAAGAAGTGGAATACGAAAAGGTAAATAAATCTTTTATTGGTTTTCCTATAAAGAAGGGTACTCATCAGATCGAAATTGAATTTAAAGCGCCTAATGCGTTAGTTGGTAAAGTTGTTAGTTTAATTGGTGTTGGAATATTTATTATAATTTTAGTGTATAATAGAATTATTAGGAGGGAAGTAAATGGATAAAGGTCAATTGCTAGTAGTAGATGTTAAAGAAAAACCTTACACAATGGCAATTTTTGAAGATGGAAAGTTAATTAAAAATATCGATGAGGTCTGGATTGGTAGAAATGGAGTTACTGAGCCAGAAAATATTATTGATTTTGATGAAAAGACACCTTTAGGATTGTATAATTTGGGTGTTGGTTTTGGAATGCATGATTTAGATATTAATTATCCTTATTTTAAAGTCCAAGACAATGATTATTGGGTAGATGATTATAAATCTAGTCATTATAATTACATGGTTAGAATTGGTGAAAGTATTCCCAATTTTGGTTATCACTATATTATTAGTGAGGATGAAAAAGACTTTGAGTCGGCTGAACATTTAAAAGATTATGAGATGCAGTATGAATATTCAGTGTTTATCGAATTTAATAGTGATGGTCAAATCGATGAAAATGGTATTGGTAATAATAAGGGTTCGGCGATTTTCTTACACTGTTTTGGACTTAAAGGATATACTGGTGGATGTGTAGCTGTTTCTAGAGAAAATATGGAATTTATAATGAATTTCTTAGACAGAGATAAACATCCAAAAATATTAATAAAGAGATAAACTTGCTTAAATTGGCAGGTTTTTTTAATTTTTTGAAGGAATTGAGGTATAAAAAGTCGTATGTTAATCTATGAAGGGGCAAGAAAGGAGAAATATGAAAAAACTTTTTGTACTTTTATTACTTTTATCGGTTATTTTTAAACCTAATTATAATGTCCAAGCTGAAGAGGTGAGAATTACTTATAACAAGTTAAAAGGAATTGCCTATAATCAGAAAATTGACGGTAAACTTAAGTCTAATACGGTAACGATGTTTCAAATGGGTGATAGGATAGCTTATTGTGTTGAACCTGGTGTAGAAATTACAAACAATTATTATGATATTTATACTGATTGGAGTAAGGTTAATTTTACTGATGAATTAAAAGAATATATTGAAAAAATTGGTTATTATGGATATGAATATCCAGGGCATCAAACTAATTATTATTATATTGCAGCTCAAGAGTTAATATGGAAAGCGGTGAGACCGGATATTGAGGTTACTTGGACAACTGGTGAGAATATGACCGGTAATGTTATTGATATTAGTAAGGAGAAAGAGGAAATCTTAGATTTAGTTAATAAACATGATTTAAAACCTAGTTTTAGTGAAACTTTAGTTAAGGATGAAGTTGGTAAGACAATAACACTTACAGATGAGAATAATGTTTTAAATGATTATGATATATCAGAGAGTAGTTATCATAAGGTAGTTAAAGATGGAAATAAACTTATTATTACTTTAAATGATAGTTTGGTTCCAGAGGAAACTTTAAAACTAACTAGAAAACATTATGATGATGCTCCTCTACTTGTATATAGTAAGGGTAATTCACAGAAGTTAGCAGCTTTAAGAATAAGTACGGAAAAAGAGATTTATATTAAGGTTGCGAACGAGGAGGTTCCAGAGATTGTTGAGGTTCCCGATACAGGATATTATGATGTTTCAGGGTTCATCGGAACTTTGTTAGTAGGTGTAGGCCTTGTCTTATTTAAAGTACATTAAAAATGTAGGCCTTGTTTTAGTAATTTTAGGACATTATTATTTTTGTAGTTATGTTTTATCGGAAGTTCATGATATGAAAAATTATGAACCAAGAGTAAATGTGACTATTCAAGGTGATGATAAAAGTGATAAAAAAAGTGAAGCAAAACAAACAGAAACTTTAAAGAGTGAAGCGTTAAAAGTTACAAATGATGAAAAATTGGGAGTTATTGAAATTCCTAAAATTAATTTAAAGCGATATTTGTATAAAGTTGATGCTTATCAGAACAATGTGGATAAAAATATCGAAGTTTTAAAAAGTTCAGATATGCCAGATGTGAAAGACGGTAATTTGATATTGGCTGGTCATAATGGAAATACATCAGCTGGACATTTTAGAAACTTACATAAGCTTTCTTTAGGTGATGATATTATTGTTAATTATAAAGGTAAAAGTTATAATTATGAGGTTTCTAAAATTTACGATGTTTTAAAAACAGGAACTGTAGCGATAAAAAGAGATAAGAATAAAAATACAATTACATTAATTACATGTCTAGGTAGTGATAGACAGTTAGTTGTTATTGGATATTTAAAGTAATAATGTTTGTTATTGCTTTTTTCATTTTAAAGTTTGTTTTTTCATATGATTTAATGGTGAGGTATATGAAATATAAAATAGGAGCTTTAATAGTTTTATTAACGTTACTTTGTTTTTTTAATTTAGTTAGTGCGAAAGATAAAGATTTACCACTACTTTCAAAAGTGATTTATTTGGATGCGGGTCACGGGGGAGCGGATAGTGGGGCTTTTTATAAAAATGTTAAGGAATCGGATATAAATTTAAAAATTGTCAATAAAGTAATGAATCTTTTAAAAAACGAAGGAGCAATTGTATATTTAACAAGGTATGGGGATTATGATTTATCAGTTGCAAATGCTTGGAATAGAAAACGAAGTGATTTATCTAGGCGAGCTAATATAATTAATAGGTCAGAATGTGATTTGTATTTGTCTATTCATTTAAATGCGGAGGATAGTGGGACTCTTTATGGGGCTGAAGCATATTACGATACAATCAATCCAGAGAATAAAAAAATTGCCGAGATATTCCAAAATATGTTTAAAAAGTATTTGAACTCTAATAGAGATTATAAGGAGAACAGTACAAAATACTTACAAAGAAGGGTTAGTAGACCCGGGGTATTATTAGAAGTTGGTTTTTTATCTAATTCTAGTGAAAGAGCATTACTGACTAGTGATACTTATCAAAATAAGCTAGCTGATGTGATTAGAAAAGGAGTTAACAAGTATTTTAGTGAATAAATTTCACCTTTTTTACATAAAAGTGGGTTGTTTTTGTGCTATAATGAACAGTAGGTGAGTATATGACAGAAAAAATATTTAAAACAATAGATGAACAAGTGGATATTTTAAAGAAAAAAGGCCTTATTATAAGCGATGAAAAGAAAACTCGTGAAATATTACTTAGAGAGAATTATTTCTTTATAAGTGGGTATCGTCATTTGTTTATGAATAAAGAGGATAAGGATAAGTTTTTACCTGGCACAACTTTTGAAGAATTGTATGCGACTTTTTTATTTGATAGAGCAATTAGAAATACTTTTTTTAAAAATATTTTGATTGTTGAGAATAATATTAAATCAATTACTAGTTATCAATTATCTAAAAAATATGGTTTTAGAGAAAAAGATTATTTGAACCCAAACAATTTTTCACAAGACTCATTACAATCAAGACAAGTGTATGATGTTTTAAATAAAGTGAAAAGACAAATTAGAGTTAATGGTCGTAAGCATACAGCAACTTTTCACTATATTGAACATTATGGTTATATTCCATTTTGGATTTTGGTTAAGGTATTGTCTTTTGGTATAATGGCTGAATTTTATGATATTTTAAAATATGAAGATCAAGCAGAAATTAGTAAATTTTATAATGTTTCTCCTGAGATATTAGGTACATATCTGTCATTACTTTCAAATTTTAGAAATGTATGTGCTCATGAAGATATTTTATATGATCATCGAACTCAAAGGGTTATTCCTGATTCTAAATTTCATCGGTTATTAAATATACCGAAGGATGAAGATGGTTATATATATGGTAAAAACGATTTGTTTAGTTTAGTAATTATGTTAAAAGTTATGCTTAGTAAAGATGACTTTGATGAAATGATTACTGAAATAAGTAGAGAAGTTGAAAATTTGGATAAAATAGTAAATACAGTGCCTTTGGATACTATTTTAAATAGAATTGGTTTTCCAAATAATTGGAAAGATATTAAAGATTTAAGTTAGGAGGGATTTTATGCGAGAAAGAATAATTAATATTGTTATTATTTTAGTTGTTTTAGTATTAGGTGTGACAGGAACATTATATTTTGTTAATAAAGACTCAAATAATAATAATGTTTTAGAAAATAGAAATGTAAATATTACTTCTAATGATTCAATTAGTGAATCTATTGATAAGGTTTATGATTCAGTTGTGGTAGTTAATAATTATCAAAATGGCCGTCTTACTGGATATGGCTCTGGATTTGTTTATAAAAAAGAAGGTAAATATGGTTATGTACTTACTAACAATCATGTAGTTGATGGGGCTTCTGAAATTAAGCTTACTTTAAGCAATGGAAAAGATGTTGAGGCTGAAGTTTTAGGTACTGATTCTTATATGGATATAGCCGTACTAAGAATAGATGGTGATGATGTTTTACAAGTTGCGCAGATTGGTGATAGTACAGAGTCTAAATTAGGAGATACTGTTTTTACTGTCGGAACACCGGTTAGTAGAGATTATGCTGGTACTGTTACTAAAGGTATTATATCTGGAGAAAATCGTGAAATTACGGTAACAGATAATGGTACTTCATATATGATGGAGGCTATTCAAATAGATGCTTCTATTAATCCAGGAAATAGTGGCGGACCACTTGTTAATATTAATGGAGAAGTTATTGGAATTAATTCAGTTAAATTAGTTGAAAGTTCAATTGAAGGTATGGGATTTGCTATTCCAATTGAAGTAGCTATGTCACAAATTGATAAACTTGAAAATGGTGAGGCTATTGCTCGACCAGTTATTGGCGTATCACTTTACGATTTAGATAGTTTGCCATTAGTGGGTAATAGTGATTTAAGAGTTGATGATAGTGTTAAATCAGGTGTAGTAGTTAATAGTGTTGAAAGTGGATCAGATGCTGAAGCTGCTGGTTTACAAAGAAATGATATAATTACTAAAGTCGATGGTACAACAGTCAAAGGGTCAGCTCATTTAAAATATTTACTTTATAAACATAATATTGGCGATAGTGTTAAATTAACTATTGTTCGAAATGGTAATGAAAAAGAGTTAACACTTAAGTTAACTCATCAAATAGGAGATTCTGATTAGAATCTCTTTTATCTTATTTCTTTACATATTCCAGCTGCGGGTACGTAAAAGCAATGATTTTTGTACCTACCACTATTATATTGATCCCACCAAGTTGTTTTACAAGCTTCTCCTGTATTTGGGGCATAAAACCATAATGCATGTGTGGCTGGATGATAGTATTCTCCTTTAATTACTCTATCGGCAAGGTTTTTTTCGACGGTTGTTGGATTACTGAAAAAAAGTGGGCTATCAACACCAGAAAAACCGCCGGGATTTTGATAGATTACCTCACTTATAGTATCGACATTTTTAAAGGTTAAACAGTTAGCTAGAGCTCTATTGATTACAACATTGCCCACCATAAGCATTCCTAAGTCTCCTTCGCCTATAGCTTCTGCACGCATTAGTCTAGCTAATAAGTCTCTTTCTGTATCGGTATATCTAATTATTGCCATAGTAAATCACCAATATATTATATGTTTATTTTATTATAATAGTGAATAAATTGTTGAAAAGGTTATAATGTTGTGGTATAATTTATTTGTTCCAAAAGATATAGGGGAATAGTTCAGTTGGTAGAACGTCGGTCTCCAAAACCGAATGTCGTGAGTTCAAGTCTTGCTTCCCCTGCCATTATGTGATTTAAAGATTTTAAATCTTTTTTTCTATATAATAATTGTTAGGAGTGCTAATAATGAACAAAGTAGATGAAAAAAGTTTAGAAAATGCTAAAAGATTATTTTCAAGTAATGACATTAATAGCATTGAGATTGGTACAGTTAAAGGACTAAGGCAAATACATAAATATTTATTTGATGGTTTGTATGATTTTGCAGGTCAAATTAGAAAAACAAATATTTCTAAAGGAAATTTTAGATTTGCCAATACTTTATATTTAGAAGATATTTTGAAAAAAATAGAAACTATGAAAGAAAATACATTAGAGGATATTATTAATAAATATGTTGAAATGAATATTGCTCATCCATTTTTAGAAGGCAATGGGAGAAGTACAAGAATATGGTTAGATTTGATATTAAAGAAAAATTTAAACAAAATTGTTAATTGGGAAAATATAGATAAACATCTTTATTTACAAGCTATGGAAAGAAGTCCGGTTAACACATTAGAAATTAAAACTTTAATAGAAAATAATTTAACAGATAATCTGAGTTTAGAAAGCATTTTTAAAGGGATTGAAACATCTTATTACTATGAAACTAATGATTGAAAATTATAAAAAAATTTGTAATTTTTTAAGTCAAGGTGCCAAAAAAACATTTCGGTTTTCTTTAATTTGTAAGGGGAAACCGTTTTTTAAAAAGTTTAATTTCAAGTATTGTTGGTATAACCGAAAATTAATGATAAATGAACTTGTTAAGAGTGTTAAAAATGACGAGATTTTTGACATTAATATTTTTCTTAACATTAACGAGCAGATACAACGTTATTATGAGTTTTATTCAATATTTATTCCTACATTGAATGAAATGATGTAAATGTTATAATTAATAATGAAGTAGATTTGAATAAGAAGAAAAATGTTAAAACAAGTAGGTATTAGCAATGATTTTGCTTAGATGTTGAAAAAGTTTGTAATAAAACTTTAATTCATAAAAAAAGATTTTTTCAAAAATAAATGATATTAAAAGAGACACAAGAAAATGAAATTATTATTAGCAGGTGGTGATGAGCCTGAACAAGTGCAACCATTAGATGAGTATTTTGCAAATTATTTGACGAATGAATAATTTATAAGATTTCATTTGTCAAATGTAATTGATTATTTCCTTATTTTGTTGTAAAATATTATTGAAATAATGATGAATTTATAGAAAGGTTTGATGGTAGAATGAATAAAGAGGAAAAAGTTCAATTTGCAAAAGAATTATATAGTAAACTTAATTTAGAAAATTATACTTTAGAATCTAAAAGAGATGAGGAAATAAAGGCAGATTATATTTGGGTTTCTAATATGAGAGGACCTGGTGGTTTAATTATTGGTGATGATGGTACTTTTCTATTTTGTCAATCTGCTCATGACTTTGAATATTGGAAAGAACAATATAAAAAAGGTGTTAGAACTGAAAAAAAGTAAAAGCAATAATTTTTGATTTTAGCTTTGTACTTTTTTTTTATTTACTAGGAATTTGCTTTGTAAAAGGTAAAAGTTTGCAATAAGTTATTTACAAGAACGTTTGTATGTGCTATAGTGGATATATCAAAAAATAGAAGGTGATGCTATGAAAACATTAAAAGGCTATGTGTTTAGAATGTATCCAACTGAAAAGCAAGAGGAACTAATTAATAAAACTATTGGATGTTCTAGATTTATATATAATCATTTCTTAGATGATAAAAT
>CAWVFK010000002.1:0-15877 GCA_963928595.1 Candidatus Coprosoma sp.
TAGCCATATTATTCTTTATTTTTACTTTATTTTTATATTTAAATTCTGAAACTACTTCATTACCATCATTAATAAATGACTGAAGCATATTGGCAACTAATACTTGACTATATATATCTTGCTTAATTAATATTTCTTTACTACTTGTTATACATTCTATTTTTAAATTGTTTTTTAAATGTTTATAATTTAATTCTATTTTCCATCTTAAATTATAAAGTTCTTTAATTTCTTTAGTAGAAAATTCTTTTGAATCTAAATTAGTTAATAAATATTCTATTTCACCTGTATCTAAAATAATTTTTACACATCTAAGTTTAATTGTATTTCCATTCATATAATAATTATATAATTCAGGATCTTTATCTTTGTAATATCTAATTCTGTTATATTCATATTTTATTTCTATGTTTTCATCGTCAGTTGTCGTTGCTTGATTTTCTTTTTCATATACTGCTGATGAAATTCTAATTAAAAATAGTTCTTTATTTTTTATTGCTTGATAAAAAAAACTTAAATTTTTATAATTTCTGTCTGCTATTGATATTGATTTAAATTCTCCTAATATATTTTTTTCATTTATTGTTTCTAAATGTTTTTTAAACATTTCTGTTTCACTATAATTATATGGACTAACAATTGTGTCTAAAGTGTATTTATTTAATACATCATAACATGTTGAAACAGTTACTCTGGCACATTGTTTTTGTTGCTTACCATTATATTTTTCTCTTGCTCTTTTTGTGTTTGGTATTTCAAAATCGCTTCCATCTATTGCCTTTAACACATATCCTTTATATGTTTTTACTTCATTTGGAAACTTATGATAAAAATCTTTTAATGATTCTTGAATTAAATATGTAAAAGCTTCTGGATTTAATTTTTCTCTTTGTTTAAATAACCCTGGTGAACTAATATTTTGCACATCATTTATATTATTAAAATTTAATATTTCCATTTTTGTTGACAATCCTCTCTTATTAATTTGATATAATGCTATATCTTGTGGTGTTACTTTTCTTTTTCTTATAAAGTCTTTTTCGTTGTTTTTACAATAACTTACAAAATCTTCTGATTCAATTCGTTCTTTTGTTTTATCCACATTATATTTCTTATAATTCATTGGCACCTCTTTTTATTCTTTTTCTTATCATAACAAAAAAAGACAAAAGATTAAATCCTTTATCTTCATTTTTCTTAAGTTAATAACATTGGTGTCAACCCACTCTTTTTTCTTTGTAAAGAATAGTCAAATAACTAATAAAAAGAACGTAAAATATATTAAATAATTACTATTTAAGGTATAATTATTATAGGTGGTAATATGGAAAATAAAAACATGAATAACACATCTTATACATCTAGAACTGAAAGAAAACAATTTGAAGAAGAATTAAAAAACAAACAATTAGAAAAAGAAAAAGAATTAGAGGCCAAAAGACAAGAATTAAAAAACGTATTATTTGATGATGGCAAAAAAAATATTTACAAAAATCCACGGAAAAGAGAAAAAATAACAAACAACCAGAAAACAAATAAAGAAATAAAGAAAAAGCCAAAAACCGCTAATATTTTTCTTTCTCTAACATACGTAATAACTATTGTCTTATTCTTATATTTAATAATTGATTCATCAAATCAGATTAATCAAATATATCAAATTATTAATGCCCTCTTTCTTATAGCTTTCATGACTTGTTTTCTTATTAGTTTTAAAAAATCCTTTTTTAAAGACAAATCAGCTCCTACTGTAGCTACATCATTAATCGTAATTTGCGCTATTGCTTTTAATAGTTTATATCTAACTAATATTATTAGTTTACCAAAACAAAACTATTTACCAAACTTTGAAAGCAAAAACCTAACCAAAGCTATAAATTGGACTGAAGAGAATGATATCAAAACTGATCAAAATTTTGAATATAGTGATACTACCAAAAAATATAATGTTATCAGTCAAAGTGAAAAAGCTGAAACTCTAACTAAAAACTTAAAAAGTGTTGATTTCGTTGTTTCTAATGGACCAGATTACAATAAAGAAATTATTTTAGCTGATATGAGTGGTTGGAATGTCGATGACGTTTTAAACTTTGTCGAAAAAAACTTTTTAAATAATGTTACAATTAATTTTGAAGAAAATGACAGCGTCGATAAAGATACAATAATTAAACAAAGTACTACTGGAACAATTAAAAGAAATGACCCAATCATATTTACAGCATCACTAGGTAATAAAGAGGACTTATCCCCTATTAAACTAGAAGATTTAACTGATAAAAGCTTACTTAGAGCTTCAGTTTATTTAGGTCGAAATGGAATTCAATACGAATTAAAATATGAATTCTCAGATAAAATTGAAAAAGGACATGTCATTAGTAGTGATCCTAAAAAAGGCAATACTGTTAAGCCAGATGATATGATTACTCTAACTATATCCAAAGGAAAAGAAATCAAAGTACCAGAATTAAAAAACAAAACTATGGCCTATGTTACTAAATGGATGGTTGAAAATAACCTTCAGATAAATTACTCTGATAAATATGATACCAAAATTGAATCAGGAAGAGTTATTGAAAGCAACTATAAAAAAGGCGATATAATTGAAGAAGGAACAACAGTTGATATTACATTCTCAAAAGGACCATTAAAAATGAAAAAATTTGATAATATCAATGATTTCAAAAGCTGGGCTGATACCAACGGTATTAAATATGAAATTAAAGAAGAATTTAACAGCGATGTTGAAAAAGATAAAATAATTAAAACATCTATTGAAGAAGGAAAAACAATTAATTTAGATGATACTATTACCATATATGTTTCAAGAGGAGAAGCTGTCAAAGTTCCAGATTTTAGTGGTAATACTAAATCAGAAGCTCAAAAAGCATGTGACAATTCAGGTCTTTCTTGTTCATTCGCCGAAGAATATTCAAGTTCAATCACCTCAGGCAAAGTTATTAGACAAAGCGTGGCTGCAGGAACAGAAATCGCTAAGGGTGACAAAATAACTATTACCATTGCAACAAATAAGAAAATATCAAATACATCTAGTAAAAACCACTCTTCTAGTTCTTCATCAAGCTCATCAAATACTTCTAGGCCATCAGGAGGAAGCAGTTCATCTAATGGAAATTCAAGCAGTGGAAATACTAATACATGTGATAGAAGTAAAACAGTAACCGTAGTTAAACAATCATCGCTTAATGGAGATTCTGCCCAAGCAACATTAAAAAACTATCAAAATGCATATCCTGGCATTAAATTTACATACACAGAAAGAGCATCACAAAAAGGTAGCCCAGGAATGATACATCAAGATATGCCAAATTCCTTTACAGCCAATTATTGTGATACATATACATTAATAATTATAAAATAATTTTACATTAAAAAATTTAAAATATGTTAGTTGTCAAACATTACTAAAAAAACAATGGACTCAAAAAGATGATTTTGATATTATAACGAAATCATCTTTTAAAATTCCATTAATATACGCTTTTCAATATTCTTCAAGTATTTACTTGTCAATCTCACTATAAAACCTTATTGATAACATGCTGCATAATATAATTTCTTTTATGCCATACTTTAACCTCATAAAAAAATTTATAAAAATAATAGAAGCATCAAATAAAAAGATATAGACTAAGAAATTATTAATTCTAATCTATATCTTTCTTTTTCATTTAATATAAATGAATATGTTTTAGATTTAAAAGTTCCTTTGACATTATCAAATCCATAAAAGGCTTGATCATTTAATTCGCTTATATCAGAAATATTAGAAATAGTATTAATATAAATAACATATTTACCTTTTGGCAAAGCACTTAAATCTATTTTTTCCTCAAACCAAGCCATATCTTTACTAAGACCATCAGAAACTGGCATTTTTACTTCATATGGTCCATTAATAATAGAATTTAAATCAAAGGAATATTGTTCTAAAGTATCAATGTTTTCAAAAATAATTTTTCTTTTAACAGAAGATGAACTAGATAAATTAGAACCATAACTAAACGAATTTCCCTTTAAATAAAGTAATCCATTTTCATCAAAATACATATCATCTAACTGACCATACTGATTAGTTGTCGAATCAGCCGTTTTATCCGCCAATTTTTTATCTCTAACCAATAATTGTAAAGGCTTACCATTGGCAAAATAATCATTCCTAGTAATTATATATTTGCCAGAAATATCATGTGCTGAGGCCACTTGTTCAGAAAAAATTTGATTATTAACTAAATTTTCAGAATAATAATCACCGTTTGAAGCAACAACATACATATTATAGTTACCAGCATCTATAGATGATAAATCAATACTACCTTCAAACCAAGCATAAGTATACTTTTTCCCATCACTAGAAGGGACCTCATATGGAATATCTTTTGAATCAACGACCCTTTGCAAATCTTGTTCAAATACTTTATTAGTATCTAAATTTACAAGCTTTAACTTATAAGAAATATTAGTATTTAAATTATTATCAATTCCATCAATAGTAGAAAATCCTTTAATAGATAATTTATTATCAATATATTTAAAGTAATCCAAATCAAATCTTCCATCTTTTTCTTCTAATACTTTCTCACTTACTGTAACCGTAATAGTTTTCTTAACCGTTTGACCATATGAATCAGTTACTGAATAAGTTACTTTATATTTTCCAAGTTGATCAGTTTTTACTTCATTCAACTCAACATCAATTTTTGAAATTGGTCCATCCTCAACATCACTTGCTGTTACACCTTCAAGTGGATCAAATTCACTATTTAAATAAATTGTTTTATCAGACGCATTGATAACCGGAAGTTGATTTACAATAACTTTTACTGTAATCGTTTTAGTCGTCACTTGACCATGACTATCTTTTACTGTATAAGTTACCTTATAATCACCTACAGTATCCGTTTTAACTTCTCCACTATATTCAATATCTTTGATCGGTCCATCTTCAGCATCACTAGCTGTCACACCTTCAAGTGGATCAAATTCACTATTTAAATATATCTCTTTGTCAGAAGCATTTATTACAGGTTTCTCATCAGGAATAACTTTTACATTTATTGTTTTACTAACTTCTTTACCCTTTGCATCTTTAACCTTATAAGTAACTTCATAAGTATCAGCGATATCAGTATTAACTGTCTCTTCGTAAGTTACATCATCAGTTAAATCTGTACCATCATGAGCAGTTGCTTTTACACCATCCATATAATCAAAATCAGTAAACTGTTTAACCTCTTTATCACTAGCCATAATTGTAGGTAAATTATCATCAATTACTTTAACTGTGATTGTTTTACTGGCATGAAAATTACTATTATCGACAACCGTGTAAGTCACATGATATGTTCCAACTTTATCAGTTTTAACATCACTATCATAAGTAATCTTATTTGTTAAATTACCATTCTCCACATCACTAGCTGTCACACCTTCAAGCGGATCAAAATCACTACCCTCAGAAATTGTCTTATCAGAAGCATTGATAACCGGTTGATTATTGGCTACATTAATTTCAGCAGCAGTTACATAACCGTATACCTTATTATCACTTGCTGGTAAGTCAGTGTATATTTTATAAAATTCAACCCCATTAGTTCCCATAACCTTATCGACAACATTAACAGAAATATCGTTAACTATCGCATCACTATTAGGATTTTTTAAAGTATAAATATGTCCAGCTGATGTTTGAGCAGGTTCACTAAATACCCAAGGACTAGTTACACCTTTGTTAACTGCACCTATCGTACTAGAATTAAAATCTTTACCACCATAATTTTTATCATTAGTAAATGAATTGCCGGCTTGTTTTTCGCCCCAATAAGGGTCTGTTGCATATTTTACATTTCTTCCACTAGACTTATTACCATAATGACTTCCATAATAATACTTTCCAGTAGCAAGTGAATAACTTGAACCAGTCTTTTGCGCATAATCCATAATAGAATCTCTAACACTATTATAAGAATAAGCACAATCATAAGCACAACTATCAGCTGCACCATAACCGAATAAATTATTCTTATCCATTGCTATCTTACTAGTACCATTCGCACTTTCATTCATTGCTGTACCAAACATCATCAATGCATTTTGACCATAAGTTGCCTCTGCCTCTTTAAAATACTTACCAGCACCATACATTTTAGAAGTAGATGCCGTATAACCTTTATTCGCAATAATATTATCAAAATCTAACGCTGTATATCCTGTAACTGAATGACTTGATAAATATAAATAATAAGCGTAATGTGGACTATTGGCATTCACACTACTTGTATACTTACCATTTCTATAATCATCGAGCATCGTAGTAATACTCGCATAGAAATAATTACCATCAAAACTATAATATCTCACACCCGGTGTTAAATAAGTTGGTGCCGTTCCTAGATTTGTAAACGTATCACCATACCCACTACCATTATAATAAGTAAAGTGATGAATTAAATTATTTGTTCCTGTATTTCTTTCATAATAAGTTCCAAGACCATTAGTACCAGTTAGTACTGAAACACTATCAGTTTTGGCTATCCATGCATCACTGCCATTATAACTTATTTTATACCAAGTATAACCATCAGCTTGTTTTGTTTCTGTATAACTAAAATTAGTTGTTGTAGACACTTGCGTAATTACTGTACCAGACAAAGAAGGTGTTTTTCTAATTCTTATACCTTTACCACCAGGGACACTAATCATATTTCCATTAATTCCAAGCAATGAAATAGGTGTTACCACGCCATTACTGACATTTGTCCAACCAACAAAACCACTAATCATTATTTTAACTCTACCATTATCACTATATCCAAGCACCGCCGCATCAGTACCATATGAACCATGAACTGAAGTATAAGCGGAATTAGAAGTAGCTGATGTATATAAACTATAAGTTGTACCTGGTTTAAATTTAAATACCGCATATTTACTATCAACAGGCACACCATCTCTATAAATTGTCGCAACACTACTAGCTGTTGATTTTTGGGCATTCATCGCACTTAAAGCCGCACTATAACTACTGTAAGTACCAATCACTTTATTGCCACTTTGATTAGCCACCATCTCTACTGTATATGAAGATGCAGCTTCAGCCTTATAAAAAGGCATAAAATTAACCATCAAAAACAATAAAATAAGCAATAAGTTCAAAAATTTTTTCATACTGTGCGACCTCCTAATTATTCTAATATAATTATAGCAAATATCAAAGTTAATGTATATGACTATTCTTTTAAAATTAGACAATATTTGACACATTCAAAACAATTTACTTATTACTAAAGATATGATACAATATATAAACTGTTAGGGGGATCATATGAATACAATAAAAAACACCACAAAAAACTTTGCCAAAGGTTTATTTAAACCAGATAATAAATTATCATTAATTCCAAATTGGTTATCTTTTGCAAGAGTTATCGGAGGCATCAGTATACCTATCATGGCTTACACTGGAGCCCCACTCCCATTACTATTTGGTAACATAACCTTCTTAGCAATTTCTGACTTTTTAGATGGACTAACCGCTAGAATTATCGCTAAAGAAGAAACCAAAGAAGGCGCCATGTTAGATGCTGTTTCTGATAAAATATTTTCAATTTTATTAATTATCGGAATCTTGCCCATTCTCCCAATATTCGCTATTAATGGTGCACTAGAAGGAACTATTTCTCTTATAAACGGTAAACTTCTAGCTAGTGGCGGCTCACCAAAAAGTAACTTTCTCGGTAAAGTAAAAATATGGCCGCTATCCATTGCCCTTATTCTAGGTTATTTAGCTCTTGCCATTCAAAATCTAAACATTGCCGGCATCACTAATGAAACCCTACTTACCCTCAGCACTATATTAAGTGTTGGCACAATACCTCTCCAAGTTGGAAACATTAAACAATACTATGAAGAATACAAAAAACAAACTCAAAATAATCAAGAAGAATCATTAAAAGAAAATCATCATGATATAGAAAACGAACTAAGCAAAAACAAAGCAAAAACAAAAGATAATGAAATTACTCCAAAATTTACACTTTCAAGAGAAAATCATCAAGCTATGGTATATGAATTAGATGGCCCAGAAAAACACAAAGAAAAGACTGATGAAAAAACTAAAACATATACAAAAAAAGACAAGCACTAATCGCTTGTTTTTTAAATACCACGGACAAATACCATATATCCTAAAAATCCAATAAATATCAAATACATGATTGCCCCATTAATCATTTCAAACTTAGTTGATTTATATTTAACTCCAACCGCCATAGTTGCTAAAATGCCACCAACTAAGCCACCAATATGAGCCCAGTTATCAATACCAGTAGAAGTAAATCCAATTAATAAGTTGAGAACAATAAGCGGAATAATCTGAGATTTAACCACACTATCCAAATAAACACGGTAATGATATCCAAAGTAAAGTAATGCCCCCATTAAACCAAATATTGCTCCAGATGCCCCAACACTATATCCATTACTAAAGAATATAGAAAGCATTGAGCCACCTAAACCGGAAAGCAAATAAACTGCTAAATACTTTCCTTTACCGAGAAAACTTTCAAGCTGCATACCAATTACATATAAAGCATACATGTTAAAAATTAAATGCAAGAAATTAGCGTGTAAGAATATTCCTGTAAGTAATCTATAATATTGTCCCAAATCAGCAATGAAAAATCTATTTACTGCAAACATTTGAATAATACTTTCATTAAATAAACTCAAAAGAAATATAACCACATTAATAATTATTAATGCATAAGTAATAACTGGTTTTTTTGGTGTAAATACATCCTCATTCATTTTGGCATCCCCTTCATTTTTTTTATTAATATCACTAGTTATTTTCATAAATAATTCTAAACCTTTTTCCTTAAAATCAATATCTTTAGTAATATCTGGAAAAGCATCAATAACAAAGCGATATTTATTTAAATCATCAGCCTCGTGAATATTTGCAAATTTAATATTCGGAATATCTTCAAATTCTGAAATATTGACATTATCACCCAAATTAACAAATATACTTAATGCATTTATCTTAAAAGATAATGTCTTTTTCTTAATGGTTTTAAGTAAACTTTTCGTCTTTGCGATATCAAATTTAAATTGTTCATTGTTATGAATATAACCTGAAACAATTCTAATTATCTTATAATCATCCTCTAAATTTTCAAGCCATATTTCATCTTTAACTCCACGGATTATTACAGGGTTATAGCCTCTTTCTGTAATAAAATAATGGAGTAATTTCATAACTAATTCTTCTTTTTTATCAATTACTATCTCATTCATATTATCACCTACTCAAATTTCTTCAAAATATTAATAAAACATTCAGGAAGTTCACTATCGAACTGCATATACTCACCTGTCGTTGGATGAACAAATCCTAACTCTTTAGCGTGCAAGCACTGACCTGTATTGTCAAATAATTTCCTATTTCCATAAACTGGATCATTAACTACAGGATAACCAATATAATTCATATGCACTCTAATTTGATGAGTCCTTCCTGTTTCTAGTCTAAGTTCTATTAATGTGGCTTTTTCATATCGTTTTAAAACCTTAAAATGCGTAATCGCCTCTTTACCATCAGCTCTAATAGCCATTTTTTTACGGTCATTTTTACTTCTACCAATTGGGGCATCTATCTCGCCAGAATCACTTTCAATCACACCCCAAACTAAAGCCACATACTTACGATAAGTCTTTTTCTGAGCTAACTCTTCAGCTAAAATTTCATGGGCCCTATTATTTTTAGCTACCATAAGTAATCCCGTCGTATAAGCATCAATTCGGTGCACAATACCCGGTCTAACCTCTCCATTTATATCACTTAACTTAGTATGATATAAAAGACCATTGACTAATGTCCCACTGTGATTTCCAGCTCCTGGATGTACAACTACCCCATTCGCTTTATTAACCACAATTACATCGTCATCTTCATAGACAATATCTAAATCCATTTTTTCTGGTTTTACCCCATCTTCATCTACATGATTCACAATTACTGTATCATTTTCTTTAAGCATAAAACCAGGTTTAACATTTTTACCATTAACTAAAACCTCTTTAGCCTTAATCATCTTAGTAACCTGACTGCGGCTAACTTCTAAAACATCAGTTAAAAATTTATCTAATCTTATATCATTTTGATCTACTTGATACTCCATTTTTATCACCTTTTATCACTTGAATTGCAATTAAAATCATCGATATAACTATTGCAATGTCAGCTAAATTAAATACTGGAAGATTAAATCCGAAGAAAGTAAAATCTAGATAATCGATTACCTGCATGTGCAAAACCCTATCGATTAAATTACCTAAAATTCCTCCAATTAATAATCCAAACGAAAGTTGTTCAAAATCATTTAAATTTTTACCTTTAATAAACCCAAAATATAAAACATTTAAAACAACTAGCGAAATAATTATAAGTAAAAGCGTATTAGAACTTAAAATACTAAATGCCGCTCCTGTATTACCGATTAAAGTAACATTGAAAAAACCATTTATAACCGTTAGCGATTCACCATAACTCATAAAAAACAAAAGACCATTTTTAATAAGTTGATCAAGTAATGTTGTCGCAAAAGCAATTCCAAAAAGTTTTTTCATTATATCACCAACAAATATTATATCAGAAAAACTATATTATTCAAAATAGTAAAACATCCAAAAATATGATAAAATAATTTACGAGGTGACAAATATGCAAACTAAAAAAAGAGATAACTATTTAACTTGGGATGAATATTTTATGGCTATTACTGAACTTAGTGCCATGCGTAGTAAAGATCCATCAACACAAGTTGGCGCCTGTATTGTCAGTGATGACAACCGCATCCTATCCATTGGCTATAATGGAGCCCCTAACGGTTTTGATGATGATAAATTTCCGTGGAATCGTGAAGGCGAAAATTTAAATACCAAATATCCATATGTCTGCCACGCTGAATTAAATGCCATTTTAAACTATCGTGGTAGTAAAAAAGATTTAGAAAATGCCAAAATATATGTCGATCTATTTCCATGCAATGAATGCGCTAAAATCATTATTCAATCAGGTATTAAAGAGATTCTATACCTAAATGACAAATATGCAGATAGTGAAAACAATATCGCTTCACGTACCCTATTTGATACATGTGGTATTAAATACCACAAAATAGACATGGACAAAACAATAAACTTACATTTAAAAAATAACTAAAAAGTTATTAAGCAAAAACTTAATAACTTTTTTATTTACCAATAAACTTTAAGACTTCATCGCTAGTCATATATCCAACATGAGTCTCATAAGTTCCATCTTTTTTGAAATATACAAGTGTTGGTACACTCATAACTCCAAATCTTTTACAAAGTTCCAAATTCTCATCGATATCGACTTTCATAATTTGAACCTTATCACTAATCTCTTCAAGCTCAGGTGCTAACATCTTACAAGGACCACACCACGTCGCAAAGAAATCTACTAAAACATCACCTTTACTAGTAATTTTATCAAAATTATCTGAATTACCTTTAATTATTTCCATAACTATCTCTCCTCCTCATATTTATCTATTACAGATTCAATACCTTCAATATTTATTTTACCACTCTCATCAAGTTTTTTGACGGTACTAACACTAACAACTTTATACTTTAAAAATAGATCTAAAGTCTCTAAATTAAATTCATTGCTACCATCGCTACCAACATACTCATCACTCAAACCTTTAAACTCATCTAAAACCTTAAGTGAAGACTCTGCCACCATCGAAAGAACTGGTGTGTTTTTTAATATTGGCTCGCGGAAATTAGAATCCTTAACAAAACCAACATCCATAAAGTTTGGCATTGAAAGTAAATATAAAACAAAAAATACAATAATATAATTTTCAATAACGCCAACAATAGCACCTAAAATTTTTGAAGGAATTCCCAAAACAATTGTAAATTTTAAAACTGTTTCAAAAATACCAGTTGCCATAAGTAAAACTTTTAAGCCTATCATTAAAATAGTAAATACTAGTATAAAAGCAATTATTTGATATAAAGCAATATTTAAAACAGTAACCCCTTTAATTATGCCACCGAAATTAAAAAATGGACAAAAACTCATTAAAAACTCGCCAACAGGATCCTTTAAAAAATAAGCTACAATTACAACTAAAATTACGCCAATAAAATTCACTAAACTAGTTGTAAAACCTCTTTTAAAGCCAATTACTGCTCCAAGTAATATAAAAAGAATAATTAAAATATCTACAATACTCATACTCACGCTCCTTACACTAATTATATTATACCTAAAAACAAAAAGTAAAGCCTTTATTGTGGTGAAAATGAAAATATGTTAAAATATTTACAGGTGAGAATTATGAAAAAGGAAGCTGTTAAAACTATAACTCTTAAAGTTAGTGACAATACCATGGAAAAAATGAATGAATATTTTGAAGATAAAAAGCGTTTAAAAACACCACCATATGCAGTATTCCAAGCCGATGAAGCTGACACTGTTGTTACTTTATATGAATCCGGTAAAGCTGTCTTCCAAGGTATTAGTGCAGATATTGATGCTAATTTATGGTCTGAGATGGAAAGAAATTTAAACCCAAACAAAAAAGTTGACATGAAGGTTGCTAGTAATGAAAAGAAAAAGGAAACCAAAAAAAATTCTAAAGTATACTACGCCAACACTATTGGCTCAGATGAAGTTGGAACTGGCGATTACTTTGGACCAATTGTCGTAACCGCTTCTTATGTCACTAAGGAAGATATACCTTTCTTAGAAAGCTTAGGTGTTAAAGATTCTAAAAAAATGACCGATGAACAAATTTTAAAAATAACCCCACAAATTATCAAAAAAATTCCATATTATATAATGACCTTGAGTAATAATGAATATAATCAAAGACATGCTGAATATAACATGAACGCCATGAAAGCCATTTTACATAATAAAGCTTTACTAGAGATGACCAAACAATATAAAAATTATGACTATATTGTTGTCGATCAATTTGCTGAAAAATACGTCTATTACAATTACTTAAAAAAAGTACCTAACGTTCAAAGAAATATCACTTTTATTACAAAAGCTGAAGACCAATGTTTATCTGTTGCTTGCTCTGCTATTATCAGTAGATATATATTCATCAAAGAGTTTGATAAACTTTCTAAAAAATATAATCAAACATTACCTAAAGGTGCCGGTCCAGTTGTCGATGAAGTCGGTGCTAAATTAGTTAAAGAATATGGTCTCGATATTTTAAATGAAATAGCTAAAGCCAACTTTAAAAACACTGAAAAAATAAAAGAATTAATACAAAAATAAAAAAAGTCCTTTGAATTTTTCAAAGGACTTTTTATATAAGCAAAGTCCAAAAGAGAAACCTTAACGAATTAAAAACCTGATCTCCCAGGTGGGCATCACATCACCGATTTTAGGATCCTTTAATAAATTAAAGTATTCTACACCACCAGTGAATTAGATTCCCAATCGTTATACTTAGTAGGTTTTTCATAGCGGTATTCTTCTTCTAGACAATTAAATTATATCATATATATCAGATTTTTACTAGTGCCTTTACAAAAGTTCACATTATTTTTCATAATCATACATTTTCTTTTAAAGCATCGTACGCTTTTCTAACAAAATAATCATTTGTATCGATTTTTAAATCATATTCTTTTAAAACATTTTTCATCTCATCGATTGTATTGCCATTATTATTTTCTAAAAGCAAATTATTTTGTTCCATTTCTACATAAGTTCCAATACCTTTAACATCTTGAATATAAATTTCATTTTTTCCATTACTCATTAATATATTATGATCACTTATTTCAAATAATTTTTTATAGCCGATCGCTTTCATAAAATCATATGCCTTATGAATATCAGTAATTGGACATTTAACTGACTCTTGTTTTATTATCTCCCCATTTGCATTTACTTCTTTGTGCTTTAAAACAAGCATTTTTCTTTTACCGACCGTTTCTCTAATTAAAACATAATTGGCAAAAATATCTCTTTCATTTTCTAAAGATACTTCCATATCTTCTTTAACCAAATAAATATCGTTTAAAATAAAATTTTCTTGTTCGTGAAAGCCTTTCTTAATCATATCATCATAAAGCTCATTAAAAGGTACCAAAGACCTTACACAAATTTCTAATTCTTCTTTCATAATTACCTCACGCTTTCAAATCCTAATTTTTTAATTTTTGAAACATCAACATTATCACCCATATGCATACAAACAACTCTCTTTCTATCTTCAAATTCAATTAATTTAGCCAAATCGTCTAATTGTATATGTGACTTATAACCATCTGTTGCCACTTCGTGATACATAATTTTAATTTTCTTACTTTTAAACTTCTCTAATATTATATCACTTATAACACACGTATCACCACTGTAAAAAAAATTATCATTATCGTTAATTACATGATATCCATAACTTGGCATTGGTATAATTTCACCATTATTTCCAACATCACCATGCAATTGTTCATATTCTTTAATATAATATTCTTCAATTTCCTTAGGCGTTTTTACATTATAAAGTTTTTCATCAATACCATATATATCTAATAACATATAAGGAAGCCTCTTAATTGGAAATATTATATTCACTTCCCTTACCTTTTTAAATCTTAAATAAAACACCAAACTACCTAAACTCCCAACATGATCACTGTGAAAATGAGTAATAATAATATCAACCCGTTTAATATTTTCGGTTATAATATTTAACTTTAAAATTTCGTGAAAAACGGTTTCTCCTGAGTCAAACAAAAGTATTTCATCATTTTTTAAATAATAATAAGCCGAATTATTTACATATTTCGTAGAAAAAGCTCCACCAGTTCCAATAAATTTAAGCATCTGTCTCATTCTAACCACCTAGCTTTCTTCTAAGCACTCTAACCTTACTTATTTCATTCTTATAATTTTGAAGCTTTCCATCATTTATTACATAATCAAAATCATAATCCCCGCTTGTTTTATAAAGAATTTTTCTATCACAAGATTGATAGATACCATCTTTTAAAGTTAAACCTAGTTCTAAAATAACATTTTGAATAGCTTCTTCATCAAGTGAATGTTCTTTAACCCATTTTGCCTGCCTTGTTGTGTCATTATCTCCAACTAATAGCTTTTTTAATCTAACTTTCTTAATTGATGGATTGCTCTTTAGAAAATCATTTAACTGTAATGATAGATCAGAGCGTTCTAAATAATCCGTCAAAGCAATATCGCATTTTATATTACCATTCCTAAATAATAAACTTTTTAAATAATCATCACTATATCCAAGTACATTCATATCAACATCAGAATTTAATGCTACTCTGAGGATTTCAAACTCCAGCGGTAAATCAGTAAGATTAAAAAGATTAAATTTGTCTTCCTCACTAAATATATTACCTGAAGAATGTACCCTAACTATTTCAAACAAATTTCTATATTTGATTAAACATTCTTTTATTAATTTTAAATCATCTAGAGAATAAAATGACGGTTCCCCATTTCCACTAAGAACAAACCTTTTAAATTTTATATTATTTTCCATAAGCTCTTTTAAAATGCCATCCAAAGATTCTAAATTATCACAGGTAGAAAACTTTTGATTGTTTTTAGCAATACAATATGGACAGTTTTTATTACACCCATATGAGCCTAAAATCAATGTCAAATTATTAAAATATACAAAGTCATTATTTAAAATTCCAAGTACTCTCTCTAAGACCTCATTCTTAGATAAATTTGTAGTATCAATAGTTTGAGTAAAATCATATTTTTCCCAAAAACCGCTATCTTTTTCTTTTTGATCACGTTCTTTTA
>CAWVFK010000003.1:0-9710 GCA_963928595.1 Candidatus Coprosoma sp.
CCAGCTTTAGCACCTATATATAAATCATATTTTCTATTATCTTTACTACTTGGAATAACCCAAGCCATAACTATTCCATTTTCTTTATCTTCTGATACATTCCAACTTTCTGTCGCATTACTAGGTACATTATTGTTATCTAAAAAAAGTCACACTTATGATATTTTGTTTATAAAAGTCAGAATGAAAATCTGTTTGATCTGTGTTACTCCATGCTTGAATAACTCTATTTTTTCTTTGATATTTCCTTTAGCTTTTAAACTTAAATTAGTACTAAAAGCGGCATAAACCACACACAAAAACAGCAATAATGACAAACTTCCTATTATTAGAATTTTCTTCTGTTTTTTTCTTTTGTGTCTTCCAATTCTCTTCATATACTCACCAGCTTTATTTTGCAGACCACTCACACTGGTCTTATATATTTTTATTATAATAAAGTTTTAGACTAGTTTCAATGGTCTTTTTGGTAAATGGTTCACAATACATAGTACCATTATTTTGAGGTGGAATAATGGAGATAAAGGCTAGTAATTATAAACCAAACGAGATACTCAGATTTATAAGACAAAATTCAAATATGACACAAGAACAGCTTGCGAAAGCAATTGGTAAATCTAAAAATTGGGTTAA
Organism: Candidatus Coprosoma sp.; assembly: GCA_963928595.1. Classification (GTDB taxonomy): domain Bacteria; phylum Bacillota_I; class Bacilli_A; order RF39; family UBA660; genus Coprosoma. The sequence continues at coordinate 634 of CAWVFK010000003.1, forward strand.
AAATAATGAACAGGGTTTAAACAGATATTTCTTTGAAGATTTGATTAAAATTGCGAATGTTTGCAACGTAGATATTATAATTAAGGATAGGAAAAATAAATAAAAAGTCCAGAGGCTATCTGGACTATCTATATAAAACGCTAACGCATTAGCGGGCCTTAGTTAAGATGGTAAAGTCATTTAAATTTATTTTGACTACACCATCTTTTTTAATAGTTTAAACTTTTTATTTTAAATTATCTAAAGTTTTTGGTGGGGGTGACCATATACATATTAGCCGGCTATAGTTAAGATATCTTAGGAGATACTTTTTTATGAATTTGTTAGAACTAGTATTTTGATCATAGTCGTTCCACTTTTATTATATCCATTTTATTCAAATTATATGTATTTAATAAATACTCTTCATTTTTGCTTAATGCATCTCCCATTAATAATATATTCTGATCTGCTACCTTTGTATAAATAATAAGACTAGCATTATGTGGCTTATAAAAAATTATTTTATACTAAAATTTAGAAATAATTGTGTTTTTTTATTTTAAATGTTTTAGAAATTTAATCATCAACATAATTACTTTGTCATTTTTTTATTGTCCAATTCTACTCTTTTCTACAGCAAGTTTCTATTTGTAATTTTTTTGTAAATGTAAATTTGACACAGCCATCTAAATCAGTTCGGTAAATAAGTGAATTTTTTATGTTTTCTAATGTTTCTTTATTTGGATGACCATAACTATTATTTTCACCTACACTTATAATTGAATACTTTGGATTAATATGATTTATAAATTTTTTACTGGAACTTGTTTTACTTCCGTGATGACCAACTTTTAAGATATCAATATCTTTTAAGTTATATTTTTTTAATAGTTCTTCTTCGACTTCCGCACTGGCATCACCCATAAATAATAATTTGGTATTATTTATGACTATATAAATTATATTTGAATTATCATTTTCATTATCATATTCTTTGTGATTTAAAAATTTTAATACACTGTTTTCTAGATTTATTTTTTTAATACTTTGATAATATGGAATATTTTTCTGTTTTAAAATTCTAATTAAGTTTTGTTCTAAATCATTATACTGTCCGATATTAAATATTACATTTTCAACTTTAAAATTATTTATTAGATTTGTAGCCATACCAATATGATCAAAATCACCATGAGTAATAATTAAATAATCAAGATGATCTACTCCTTCAGCTTGAAGATATGGAATTGTAATGTTTCTAGCGATATCATATGGTGCTTTATCTGTATAACTAGCAAGGCCACCAGTATCAATCAAGATATTACCTTGGTTATGTTTTAATTTAATTAAAAATGAATCACCTTGTCCAACATCTAACATCGTTAATGAGGATACGGGATTTAAATAATTTATATTATGATGAAAAATTAAAAGTATAAATAATATTAAAATGTAATTCTGTCCTTTTAACCATTTATATAAAATTAGTGTTATTACTACATAATATATAATAAAGAAGAAGATATTCAGATGACATAAACTTAAATTTAGAAAATCGATACTCGATAATTTTAAGGAAGCATTTTCCATAATAGTAACTAAATTTAAAAAGATTAGATCTAATGGTTTAAAGATAAATGTTATTAAAGCTAGTGGATAAATTATAAAGGTCATAAGGGGAACAAAATACATGTTGATGAGTGGTGAGAGTAAATTTAATTTAAAAAAACTATTGATAATAATTGGGGCGCTTGCGAAAAAGGCAATTAAAGATATGACTAAGGTTTTAGAAAAATAAGTTTTATATTTACTTATAATATCTTTGAATAAAAGAAGGTAGAAAGAAACGGTAAAAGACAATGTAAAGCCTAAACTATAAATGTAATACGGGTTTATAATTAAAAGAAGACTGGCCGTCAAAATTAATAAAGATAAGGTATTTATTTTTAGTTCGAACTGTTTATTAATAGTTAGGATAATAAAGAAAATGGTAGCCCTTAAAACGGAAGCACTAAAGTTAGTAATAAAAAGATAAACTAGTAAAAAGATTATCGTTATAACATATGAGATATTTTTAGAAAAGATTTTATTAAAACAATATAGTAATACAGTAGAAAATAAAGTTATTTGGGCGCCTGATATGGCAAGCAGATGACTGATACCATTAGTTTGATAACTTTCTTCTATATCTTCATTTATGTCGTTATCATTACCTAGAACTAAAGCATTTAGATAGGCTTTTGATTTATAATTTTTAATATGATCGTTTAAAAAGTTTTTGATTTTATAAAGAAAAGATGGCTTATTTTTTATAACTTCAACATTATTTGCAGTAAAAGTATAATTGATTTTTTCCGATAGCAAATAATTTTTATAATTAAATAAGTAAAAGTTAGTATTGTTTTTTGCCTCTTTCATTTCACCTATGGCTTTTATTTTTTGACCAAGTTTACATTCAAATTTGTCATAATAATTGATTAAAAGATTTTCTTGACCTTTTATTTTCAAAACGGTTTTGTCTGCACCATTTTGGCAATCATAAACGTATCCTGTGACGACATTATCATTTAGAGAATATTTACTAACTGGTTTATTATTAATATAAAATAAGACATAAAGTAAACTAAAGATAAATATAATAATTATAGTTAAACTATACGGTGATATTTTCTTTAATCTTTTCATAAACACTATCACCAATACCTGAGACATTTTTAATATCCTCGATATTTTTAAAATCACCGTTTTTATTACGATATTCAATAATAGCTTTGGCTTTGGCTTCGCCAATGCCATCTAAAGTTTGTAAGGTTTCACTATCGGCAGTATTGATATTAACTTTACCCGCTGGAACGTTTGATGTTTCATTTTTATTACTATCCAATTTAGCCTTTTCATCTTCTTCAGTGATGCAGGCATTATTACATGGTGGGCACTCTATTTTTTCTTCTTCATTCATCTCTTTAATTTCACTTTTAGAATAGACAATAATAACCATTTCATCTTCGAGTTTTTTACTTAAGTTGATATTACTTGTATCACTTTGTTTAGTTAGTCCCCCAGCTTTATTTATAGCATCCATAACGGTATTGTTATTAGTGAGTTCATAAACACCAGGTGTGTTTACTTCACCTTTGACATCAACTAGGACTTTAGATTCTTTTGGTTCTTCTTTTTCTTCGGTATCTTCTTTCTTTTCGAGTGTAACTTCCTCTACTTCATCTTCAGTTTCAACATAGTATGTATCATATACAATAAAAAGTGTGAACACGATAAAAATTAAAATAAATATTTTGCCTTTATGTTTTTTTAAGAATGTCATATGAATCACCTCTATATAAAACATACGACAAAAAAAGAAAAATTCCTTTTTATTTAGGAATTTTTATCTTTTTATTTTTTGATTCAATACATATTCTTTGAACTATGGCTAGTGATGCGAGTAATGATAAGACGAAACTACCACCATAGCTTAAGAATGGGAGTGGAACTCCAGTTAATGGAATTAAACCAAACATACCACCTAAGTTAATGAATATATGAATAAATATATAACTTAAAATACCGACGCATATGTATCTTCCTCTCAGACTAGCTGCGTTAGCCCCTATGACGGCTATTCTATAAAGGACTATACCATATAAGATAAATATAAAAATACATCTATATACGCCATATTCTTCGGCAATTATGGCAAAAGCTGAATCCGTATGAGGTTCTGGAATGTATGAATATTTTTGCTTACTTTTACCAATACCTAAGCCCCACAACCCACCATCATTGATAGCAATATAACTATTACAAACTTGGTAACCTCCATTTTCATAGTTACCACAAGGATCTAGGAAAGATGTGAAACGACTTATACGAGCATCATTTAAAATATATCCTTGGACACTATACATAACTAGTAAAGCCAGAGCACCTAAAACTAGCATTAATAAAACAGTTTTTATTTTATCTATTTTTAAAATAGGACTAGCTAAAAACATTATAAAGATTATAAAAACAATTATTAATAATGTTCCAAAGTCTTTTTGAAGAATAACAATAGCAGGAATGATCATAGAAACGAAAACCATATAAGCAATTGTGTCGTAATGTTTTATGTTTAAAGTTCGCAGTTTGCGATAATTTTTTTCAAATAAAATGGCAAGTAAACATATAATAATTGGCTTAGATATCTCACTGGGCTGAATTTTAGTGAATTTTAAATCAATCCAGTTTCTAGAGCCCGATAATTCTTCAAAAGTTAAAGCCCAGAGATTTAAAGCTATCGCAATTACAAATAATATTGGTACAATCAGCTTATAATATTTAGTATCCGTTTTAATAATTACAGTTCCAGCAATCAAACCTAAAATTATAAAAAGCAACTGGCGATAAAAATAATAATAAATAGATACATCGTAGTTGACAACTGCTGCTCTAGAAGAGGCGGTTACGATATTTAATAGACCAAATATGAAAAGTGCAGCTGATGCGATTAGTAATGGCTTATCTAAATCTTTGATGAGTTTACCCAATGATTGTACTTTTTGTTTCATAACTCGCCTCCTATTCTTATATAATCATAGCATATTATCATTTTTTTTACTAGATTGGATATTTAAAAAATAAAATTAGGTGTTTTTAATATACGCTTTTTGACTTTGACATAGACTATATTAGAATAGATAGGAGGTATTATATGTATTACTATGGTGGGTATCAAGGCTATGGCTGTGGCAACCCTTGTGGTGGTTATGGCTATGGTGGCGGATACGGAACAGGTTATGGTGCAGCAATTGTCTTAGTTCTATTTATTTTACTTGTAATAATTATCGGAGCTAGAGCTTGGGGTAATAATTAAATAAAGAAGGTTAATATTTTTGACCTTCTTTTATTTTAATTTGTAATTATATATGGGGCACTAGAAGTTCCTGTTCCAGAGAATTTTACATCAGAATTAAGAAAAATAGCTACAGCCGCGCTTGTTGATGTCATATTATCATATGTATCTTGTCTGCAATCCAAAGTCCTTATATAAGCCTGAGATGAGTTTCCTTCAATATATACATCAATCAATTCTGTATCATTACCTTTTACAGCGTTTATAGTCCAATGATCTCCATATCTACCACCTAAAATGTCAGTCATATAAGAATTTTGATAATTATATTTTGTTATATTGTAATTTGTAAAACCCCATAAATTATTTATTGCATCATTAGAAATAAAGGATTTTATATAGTCACTAACATTAATTAATCCAATATTCCCTATCCAATTTGAACTTTTTTCTTCATTAATTATAGACTGTAAATCTACTGAATCTTCAGTGACAGTGCCATTATAAAATACATGACTAGTGATATGTTTTTTTTCATTGTTTGATAAATCATTTACAAAATAAACAGTATTTAAGTATGTATTCATTTCTGAAGTAGTCCAATCATTACTATTATCATCAAATCGAATAGTATCACTTTTCACACTTTTTACTATTTTATAAGTGCCATCAGCTTCTTTTGAAATAATTCGCCATGTTTCACCGTTAAAATTTATATAATTATTTGGATCACTACCTTTATAAACGTAACGTCCTGCTTCATAATCATCTACATATAGACCATCTCTCGATACCATAATAGGAACTTCTTGCCCGCCAATAATGGTTGTTTCTGCCGATGTGCCATCACTATATTGTGTATATGTTAAATCTAATTTTATACTTGCACTTAAATCTGTAGGTTGCTCTGTTACATCATCATATCCAACAATTATCATTATATAATGTTTTTCTCCTACTTTTAAAGGAAAATTTACATCAGAATAATCTTGATTACCATTTATAAAATCAAAGCCGTTTGTGGGGGCTTCTTGCAATGGATTTTTATCTAGTACCATAGCTTGACACATTATAACCGGATTATTACCACAGCTTAAATTTGCAATTTTTACTTGTCCGTCTATACTTCCTAAATTGCTGATTTCTACCATGTACATTATCTGACTTCCAGGTAGACTAAATCCTGCGCTAAATGTCGCGCTTGTTGGTGTATATGTTGGTTCACTTATATTATATCCATCTGGTGTATCTCCTCCACCCATTTGTGATGATAATATTGTATCAATATCAGTTATTTCTATATCCCAGTTACTTGTTATGTTAGAAGTTCCTGATATTTTTAATTGGCTGGAAAATGCCGCATAGCCTATTCCCATAATAACTAAAATCATACATAGTCCTGCTATTATATAATTTCTCTGTGTACTATTAAATTTTCTTCTCATTTTTATCTACTCCCTTCCTTACGATATAAGTATATCATAATTTTAATATTTTTATTAAGATATATCTTAATAATTTTTAATGGTGTTAAGTTATTTACATTTTAACTTTATAATTTATATGTAATTAAGTTTTAACTTAACATATTATAAAGGTAGAGTGATACAATGACGGCTATGGAATTAGTTGGATTAAATACCAAATGGTATAGATATCAAAATAAGTTTACTCAAGAACAATTTGCGAATAAAACAAAATTTAAAATGGCATATATTAGTACGATTGAAAATGGCGACGCTAATTTAACTTGCAGAAATATTGATAATATTGCTAAAACATTTAATATAAAGGTTAGTTTGTTATTTGATGAAAAAACGGCAAAGATGGCAAAAAAATTACCTAAACGTGTCGATATGTATGCAAAAAAATAATTTAATTAGGACTTTTAAAGTCTTTTTTCATGCGATCAAATGATAATATGTTTCGTTTGACATTTTCTGTATATAAGGTTATAATACGTATACTTTTGAACGGTAAAAGATGTAAAAAATTATTTTTTTTATGGCAAATATGATAAAATAGAATATGGAGGTAATATTTTATGTTTAAACCATTAAAAATTTTAGATGAAAAGCATAAGGTTTTACGTCAAAAAAGTAAAGAAGTAAAGCTTCCTTTATCTAAAGAGGATAAAGAAACAATAAATCAAATCATTAAACATTTAAAATATAGTCAAATAGAAAAGTATGCTGAAAAATACGATTTAAGACCTGGTATGGGACTTGCGTTTCCACAACTTGGTCAGCTTAAAAGAATTATTGTAATAGTTTACGAATATGAAGAAGGTAAATTTCAAAATTACGTAATTATAAACCCTAAAATAATCAGTCATTCTGAAGAAATGGTGGCTTTAGAAACTGGCGAAGGATGTTTGAGTGTAAACAGAGAGGTCGAAGGTCATGTTCCAAGATATGCGAGAATCACTATTACTGGTTATGATCCTGATGGTAATAAAGTAACATTTAGAGCCCGTGAAGATTTATCAGTGGCTTTTCAACATGAAGTTGACCATTTAGATGGTATTTTGTTTTTTGATAAAATTGATAAGAACAAACCTTTCTTTGACGAAAACGAAATAAGATTAATCTAGGAGGATTTTTATGAAAAAGATAATTGCCAAATACGTTTTACTTATTGTAGTAACATTTGCAGCTTCAATTTTTATTTACAAATATATCATGGCAAATAAACCGATTGATACAGAAAGTGATTTATTATATTTACAAGCACAAGCGGAAGACCAAATGTTAAGTAATACGAATTATACAATAGATAATCCAAATGTGATTTTAAATCCATATGGTAATTCTCCACTTTCGGCTTTAATTGTCTTTCAAACAAAAGATTTAACAACATCGACAGTAACGATTAAAGGAAAAGATGGAGCTGAAGATTTAACGCATACTTTTACCCCTACTAAGGTACATATTTTACCGATTTATGGACTTTATGCAGGATATGATAATAAGGTAGTTATTGAGGCCAGTGGAATTCGTAAAGAAATTACAATTACTACGACTCCCCTTCCCAATGATTTTTCTAAAGTAACAGATTTATCTAATGCAGATTTTGAAACTGATGAATTTTATTTTACAACCCCGGAAGAAATCGGTTATACTGCTGCATATGATGGTTATGGTGAGGTTAGATGGTATTTAATTGGAGATTATAAATGGGATATTCAAAGACTTAATAATGGTCACATCTTACTTAGTAGTGATAAAATTTTAAGTAAAAATTACAGTGTTGGGTTAATTGAAATGGATTTACTTGGAAAAATATATTATGAATATGCGGTTCCTGGTGGATACCATCACGATGTATATGAACTTAATAATGGAAATTTACTTTTAGCTTCTAACAAATATGGAAGAGCTACTTCAGAAGATGTCGCTGTAGAAATTGATAGAGCTACTGGTAATATAATTAAAGAGATTGATTTATATAATATTTTACCTGGTAAGAAAAAAAGTAATTGGTTTGGTATGAATTCAATAAATTACGATATTAATACCAATTCGATTACAATTTCTGGATATAATGGAAATATGATTGTCAATTTAGATTACCCTACTTTAGATATTAACTGGGTTATTGCAGATAAAGATAAAGTCGATGACGATTATTCACAATATTTGCTTAAAGTTGATGGTGAGGTTGACTATCCTAACAAGCCAGAATCTGTTAATTTACTTTCGGGTAATAAAATGATGTTAGCAAGTGAAATAGATGGTAAGAAACACTTATTGACTTATCAAATAGATTATTCTAATAGAACTGTTAAACAATTAGATGATTATGAATTACCAACTGATGAAGAAACATATTTAGAGATTATCGGCGATGATGATTATGTAATTACTCAAGGTCATACGATAATGGAAATTCAAAATAACGAAAAAGTTATTAGTATGAATGTTAATTCAACTTTATATAATACGAAAAAAATGAGCTTATATGCGAATGATGTTTATACTGGTGTTCAAGGTGTAAGACTTGGCAGTCTTGGAGAATCATCTACAACTAGAAACTATCTACTTATAGGAGCTAAAAGTGATGATTCAATTTTAAACAAATATAAGATCACTTTATATAAAGATGTATTTGGTTTAAAAGTTAGTGGTGCTTTTAAGAAACGTGACGATGTTCAAATAATTTTAGATAATGTTCTAGATAAAAAAACTTATATATTACAAGAATCACAAGACTCAAATGATAAAGTGACAACTTCTCGTTATATAAGTGAAGATGGAATTAAAGG
>CAWVFK010000004.1:0-21263 GCA_963928595.1 Candidatus Coprosoma sp.
CAATAACTGAAGAAGATAATGATAAAACAACTTAATATAAAAAGCTGTTTTTTTTCTTGCTATTAAATTTTAAGTATTATATAATTATACTAAAGGAGAGTGAATAATAATGGGTTTAATAAAAGCCGTAACAAGTTCAGTATCATCTGGATTTGGAGATCAATTTAAAGAATTTATTGATTGCCCAGCAGTAGCGGGCAATGTCTTAATTCAAAGAGGACAAGTTAACCATGGTGATGGTAACAAAAATCCTAGTGAAGGAATAATTACTAAAGGAAGTCAAATCGTTGTTCCAGAAGGCATGGCGATGATGATTGTTGACAATGGTGCTATTGCTGATTTCTCAGCTGAACCAGGAATATATACCTATGAACAAAGCAGCGAACCAACAGTCTTTGATGGTGGTTTCTTCAAAGGTATTAAAGATACAATTAAAACAATAGGAAGACGTATTACTTATGGTGGACAGCCAGCCCACGATCAAAGAGTGTATTACGTTAATACTAAAGTAATGATGGGTAATAAATTTGGTAGTCCTCAACCTAAAAAAATAACTGATGAAAAATATGGAACACTAGAAGTTACATTCTTCGGCGAATATGCCGTTAGAGTAATAGATCCAGCAATATTAGTGGCAGAAGTAATTGGTACTAATCCAAAAGATACCATTACTTATGATGAAGTGGTTGGTAGTCAATTAAAAGCAAAATTTGTTGAAAAAGTAACAGTTGCTATTTCTAATGTTATGAGAAATAAAAAAGTTTCATTTGGAGATATGGGACTTTATGGTAGCGATATTTCTGATGAAATGAATAAATGCCTAGACGATTCATGGAAACAGCAATATGGTCTAGAAATTACCGATGTTGCTATGGGTGATATCAACTTAACTGAAGATTCTATGAAGAGAGTATCGCGTATTGATGATGCTAAAATATTCTCAGATCCAAGCATGCAATCTGGTTTAATGGCTAGTAGCTCTGCTCAAGCTATGGAAAATGCTGCTGCTAATGAAGGTGGCTCAATGATGGGCTTCATGGGAATGGGAATGGCTAATCAAGCTGGAGCAACTATGATAAATGCTGTTAATCAAAATATGCAAGCTCAAAATGTTCAACCTATGCAACCTCAAGCTCCAGTATCTGGTGCAGTTACTGGTGCTACTGTTCAAACTGATAATACAAATACTGATCAAGCCCCAAAATTCTGCAGTAACTGTGGAGCAAAATTAACTGGAAAATTCTGTAGTAATTGTGGCAAGGAAGCTAAATAATGAATGAAATATTAAAATATGATCCAGAATTTACTGAAAGTAAATTTAAAACATACGTTGATAATGTTTTTATTCAACTTCACATGGCTGTAGTTACTAAAGAGTTAGAAAATATTAAACATTTTGTATCAGCTGAAGTTTATAATAAATATCAAAAAATAGTCGATGATTTAAACAGGAGACATTTAATTCAAATGTATGATGAAATAAATGTTGCTGAAACTGATATTTTAGGTTACCGGGTAACTGATACCGACATGATTATTGAAATAAATCTTATTTCTAGATATTTAGATTATCTTATGGATGAAGATGGTAATTATATTAGTGGTGATACCAATGTTAGAAGTGAAAGAAATAACCATTTAATATTTACTAAAAAAATTAATTACAAAGAATCTGGATCAGTTAGAAAATGTCCAGGATGTGGAGCTTCTATCAATGTCAATGCAGGTGGTAAATGTGCTTACTGCGGAACAATTTATAATTTAGAAGATAAAGACTGGGTTTTAACTTCTATAGAAACAAGATAAAGGAGTAAACATATGAATAAAAAGGTTAAAAATGTTTTAATAATTGTTATTACTGCTCTTGTTTTCATGATACCATTTTATCATCCAGAAGCTGATTCTGGTTTTGATGGTAGCTATTCTGGTGGTAGCTCATCTGGTGGTTTTTCATCAGGCTCTAGTTGGGGTAGTTCCAGTGGCTCATACTATGGAGGAAGCTACCATAGTGGTGGAAGCGGTGATCCAGTAGTTGTCTTTATTACTTTAGGATTTACTCTAGTTATTGTAGCTGTAGCTATTATAAGTGCTAGAAAACGTACAACTTCAATGCCAACAACTGCATTAAAAAATGTTCCACCATATGATCCAGAGAAGTTAAAAGAGTATCTTCCAGATTTTGATCCATTTGAATTTAAAAATCAAACATACGAAATATATAAGAAGGTTCAAGTTGCTTGGATGAACTTCGATTATGATAGTATGAGAGTGTGTGTAACTGATGAAATGTTCAACATGTATAAGTCACAATTAACAACTCTATCAGTTAAAAAGCAAACCAATATTATGAAAGACTTTAACTTATTAAGCTTCAATATAGTTGGTATGGAAGTTAAGGATAATATTGTTTCATTAACCGTGACTATGGGGGTCGAATGTTACGATTATATAACTGATAAAAATAATAAAGTAGTAAGAGGAACAGATAAACGTAAAGTGATTTATAACTATGCTATGACCTTTAATAAAGGTATAAGTGAAAAAACAAATAAATGTCCAAACTGCGGCGCACCTTTAGAAAATGTCAACTCAAGTGTTTGCCCATATTGTGACTCAACAATCATAGGTGAAAACTATGACTGGATTTTAGCTAAAAAACAAGTATTATCACAAAGATACAAATAAGGAAACGAATTAATCGTTTCCTTATTTTATTATAAATTTATCATTTTTAACATCGATAGTAACTTCAGAATTAAACTTAACCTCTTCATTGATAATAGCTTTCGCAATTAATGTTTCAATATTCCTACTTACATAACGTTTAATTGGTCTAGCACCATATTTTTCATCGTAAGAATTATCGATAATAAATTTCTTGGCTTTATCAGTTACTTTGATTGTTAATTTCTTATCACGTAATCTATATTCAATTTCTGAAATAATTTTATCTAAGATTTGATATACAACATCCTTAGATAAAGAGTTAAATACAACGATTTCATCAATACGGTTAATAAATTCAGGCTTAAATGTTCTTCTAAGTTCACTCATAACCATTTGATCGCTATCTTCATGACCTTCCAATATATAATCACTACCTAAATTAGAAGTCATAATGATAATTGTATTTTTAAAATCAACTGTTCGACCTTGTGAATCAGTAATTCGGCCATCATCTAGTATTTGAAGTAATATATTAAATACATCTTTATGAGCTTTTTCAATCTCATCAAATAAGACAATACTATATGGATTTCTTCTGACCGCTTCCGTTAATTGTCCACCATCATCATATCCGACATATCCAGGAGGAGAACCAATTAATCTCGCAACTGAATGTGGTTCCATATATTCACTCATATCAATTCTGACCATATGTCTCTCATCATCAAATAATTCATAAGCTAAAGCTTTTGCTACCTCAGTTTTACCAACACCAGTTGGACCTAAGAATATAAATGAACCAATAGGTCTATTAGGATCTTTAATGCCCGCACGGGCTCTTATAATAGCTTCACTAACTAAGTGTAGAGCTTTATCTTGTCCTTTAACTCTTTTTCTTAAATTATCTTCCAAGTGAAGTAATTTATCTCTTTCGCTGCCAACTAATTTACTAATTGGAATATTAGTCCATTTTGCAATAATAGCTGCAATAGATTCATCATCGACAACATCACTTAAAATTGAATTCTTATTGTTTTTCTTAAGTTCTTCAAGCTCTTTTTCCAAAGCTGGAATAACTCCATGACGAAGTCTTGCTGCTGACTCTAAATCATATTTAGATTCCGCATACTCTAAATCACGATTAGCTTTTTCAATTTCTTCTTTCTTATGGTTGATTGTCGCATTAATCTCTTTCTCATGTTCCCAAGCTTCTCTTAAATCTTTTTCCTTAGCTTTCAAATCTTTTAACTTATCATCAATTTCTTTAATTCTATTTTTAGAAAATTCATCTTTTTCTTTTTTAAGAGCTTGTTTTTCAACTTCTAATTGCATAATTTTTCTAGTTAATGTATCAAGTGAAGTTGGAACAGACTCAAGTTGAACCTTAATAGTCGCACATGCTTCATCGACTAAGTCAATAGCTTTATCTGGTAAAAATCTATCAGTAATATATCTATCAGATAATGTGGCGGCTGCCACTAATGCTCTATCTTTAATAGTAACTCCATGATAAACCTCAAAACGAGATTTCAAACCACGAAGAATGGTAATGGTATCAAGAACAGTTGGCTCAGATACTAATACCTTTTGGAAACGTCTTTCCAAAGCTCCATCTTTTTCGATATACTTACGGTATTCATTTAATGTAGTTGCGCCAATACAATGAATTTCTCCACGTGCTAGCATTGGCTTAAGCATATTTCCAGCATCCATTGCGCCTTCCAAAGCACCAGCTCCAACAATCATATGAATTTCATCGATAAACATGATGATTTCACCATCAGAATCCTTAACTTCTTTTAAAACTGCTTTTAATCTATCTTCAAATTCACCACGATATTTAGCTCCAGCAATCAAAGAACCCATATCAAGTTCCCAAATTCGTTTATCTCTTAAACTATTAGGAACGTCGCCTTTGACAATTCTTTGAGCTAAACCTTCAACAATCGCTGTTTTACCAACACCAGGTTCACCAATTAGAACCGGGTTATTCTTTGTCTTACGTGACAAAATACGAGTAATACTTCGAATTTCATCATCACGACCAATAATGGGATCTACTTTACCGTCTTTGACTGATGCGGTAATATCTCGACCGTATTTCTCTAAAACATTTTGTAATCCTTCTTGATATGCTTGTTGTTCGTTCATAATCGTGCCTCCTTTTCATTAAAAAATTAATCTCCTAACAAGATTACATTATAACTATATCACCATTTTTAGCACTTGTCAATAGAGAGTGCTAAAAATATAGACACCGAATAACATTTATGCTATACTTTAATAGTATAAAAAAAGAGGAGTGAAACTATGTCGAAAATCGAAAAATTCTTGTCAAAACTAAGTAATAGAACTATTGTAATTATTGCTTTTATTGCCGTAATTGGAGGTATTTTAATAATATCTTATGACTACTTATTAGGTAAAAAAGAACGAGCTTATCAAGAAATAAGTATCTCATTATTTAATGAAAATCAAGACAATACTCCTCAAAATATTGAAGCAACAGAAGATCCAGAGGAAGATCCTTATGTTCCAACACCTAATCCAAATGGATATCTAGGTATTCTAACAATTGATAAAATCAACTTACAACAAGGATTTTACGATAAAAATAATGAACACAACAATGTTAGTGAAAATTTAACTTTCCTTGAACCATCAAATTATCCAGATGAGAAAAACGGTAATGTCATATTAGTTGCCCATTCTGGTGTCACTCGTATTGCTTATTTTAGAAATTTATATCAATTAAAAGTTGGCGATACTGCTAAAATAGAATATAAAGGACATTTATATACCTATAAAATAGATAACATTTATAATGAAACGAAAGATGGTAATGTCACTGTTTATAGAGATACCAATCGTCAGACATTAACCATGATTACCTGTACTAAAAATGATAATACAAAACAAACAATATATATCGCTTACTTAGAAAGTGTGAAATAACCCTTTCTACCGGGAAATAGCTTAGCTTGGTAAAGCGCTACGTTCGGGACGTAGAGACCGCAGGTTCAAATCCTGTTTTCCCGACCAATAGACCCCAAACTTGGATAATAATCCAAGTTTTTTAAATGAATAATGTATAAAATTTATTTTCTCGGACATATAATAATAGTGAGGAGATTTTAACCTTATAAATCAAAGCTAAACGCCTAAAAACACATACGACAAAAATCGACTCAATTTGACGCACCTATTAAATTGTGCTAGAATAAGGCCTGTTTTCTGATTTTGCAAGTAACAGGAGAGGGTGAAAATGAAAACAAACCAATCGGTTAAGGCCAGTATTATGGCCATAATCATGTTAGTGATGGTAACTGCTTTATGGCATCCTACCATTGCCAAGGCTCAAAGCCTTAAATCTTTAAAATTGTCATTCACTTCTAATACGCTTATGAGTAATAAACAAATTGTGAATGAACAATCAGAAGAAGAAACACCTTTGAATTTAGACAAGTTAGAAATAAAGCCAGTTAATGAACAATTACATGCAAATGTTAGTTCATTAAAAATTGAAATCGATGTCGAAAAGTTAAAACAGATAAAAGCAGCTCGTAAAAAAGCTTTAGAATTAGAAAGACAAAGAAAAGAAGAGGAAAGAAAAAAAGCTGAAGAAGCTAGAAAAGCTGCAGAAAAAGCTAAGGCTGATGAAAAAGCTCAAACTTTAACAGCAGCCTCTGGAAATAGTCTTTCGTATGACGAATTAGTTGCCAAATTAAATCGTTCATTAAATTCAACATTGGCTGGAAAAGGCGATATCTTTGCCAAATATGCAACTGAATTAGGAATTGATCCATATTTAGCTGTCGCTATTGTTTTGCACGAAACTGGATGTAAATGGCAATGTTCTACTTTATTAAGACAATGTAATAATGTTGGTGGTATGAAAGGTTCTCCAGGATGTAATGGAGGTTCATACAAGGCATTCTCAAGCTTAGATGAAGGAATTAGAGCATTTATGAATAATTTATATAAAAACTACTATGCTCAAGGATTGACTACTCCAGAAGCAATCGGTCCAAAATATGCAGCTAGTAGTACATGGGCAACACAAGTTCGAGCATATATGAACGAAATTGAAGCAAAATAATTTTTTTGCTTCTTTTATTTTTGCCAAAGTCAAGCTTTATTTATAAGGTTTTTTCAAATTGTACATGAATTTGACGCTCAAAATATATTGTGATAAAATTATTATCAGAATAGTAGGAGAGATGTAAATGAATTCGACTATGAAAGTAACAGGTGTTGTAATTTTTGGTGTGTTGTTATCTTTTGCCTTACCACACATCATGAGTATCAATAATACTAAGAGTTTAGAAACAGAATCTCAAAGAGAAATGCAAACTGAAACTACAACCTCTAGTAGTAATGAAGTGGCTATAGCTACACCTAAAGATGAATCTGGAACGCCAATTGAAACAACAATAGAACCAGTACAAGAACCAGAGCCAGGTCAAACTGCTGAACCAGCTCCAGTTGTAGAAGAACCACAAGCTGAACCTATCGTTTATGATGGTATGACTTTAGATGAATTAGCTGAAAAATTAAATCGCTCCTTAAAATCAACATTATCAGGAACCGGTATGAGCTTTGCTAAATATGCTGTAGAAATGGGCATTGATCCATATTTAGCAGTCGCTATTGTCTTACACGAAACTGGTTGTAGCCATAGTTGTAGTACCCAAGTAAAACAGTGCTATAACGTTGGCGGGATGAAAGGCGGACCTAGTTGTAATGGAACATCATACAAAAAGTTTGCTAGTCTAGATGATGGAATTTACAGTTTTATGTATAATTTAAAAACTAATTATTACGATAAAGGTTTAACAACAGCGGCTCAAATGAATAAAAAATATGCCGCAAGTAAAAGTTGGTCTACTAAAGTAAATAATTATATTAATAAAATAAAAGCTGCATAAAAACGCCAAAAGGTGTTTTTATTTTACAAAAAGCTATGATATAATCATAATAAAAGGGAGTTGAGAATATGCAAAAGGGGTGTCCAAAATGTGGACGAATGATCGATGAAAATTCTAAAACTTGTCCATATTGTAATTATAATTTCGGTGAAATAGACAGCTTTTTTAGAAGAGTAGACGATGAAAAATATTTAGAAAATGAAAAGTTTGCTGGCTTTACTAAAAGATTAGTCGCTGGTCTATTTGATATGTTTGTTGTTCTTATTTTCACATATTTTATTTTAGTTGCAGTTAATGCCTATATAATCCCAATTACTTTAAATAATTTGTATTATGGAATCTTTATTTATATTCCTTTATATCTTTTATATCACAGTATTTGTGAAAGAACACCTTGGCGAGGATCTTTAGGCAAATTAATTTTAAACATTGAAGTTACTGATGAATATGAAAACCCTATAACTTTCCCAAGAGCTTTATTACGTAATATCACTAAAATATTTAATATAATAACGCTCGGAGTTGGCTTCTTATTATCAGCTGTTCCACCAAAAAAACAAGCATTAAATGATAAAATATCCCATACTTTTGTCGTTAATAAACTAATTATGAAAGAAGAAGAAAAGTTCTTTTATGCTAACCCTTTAAAAAGATTAGTCGCTTTTACTATCGATGTATTCATTATAGGTTTGATTTGTTATGGCTTGCTTGCCCTAATCAGCCTTATTGATACTAAAAATATGACTGACCAAATAGCCGGTACATTTAGTTGCGCAAAATACATCTTGTGTTTGGTTATTATACTTTTTTATTTTCCTTTTGGTGAAAGCCGTACCGGTACAACAGTTGGAAAAAGCACTATGCACATTAAACTTGTTAAATTAAATGGTGACGTTGCTGGATTCATCACCTGTTTTGCTAGAGAATTAATAATCATTTTAGACATTGTATCTTTAGGTTTTTTACTACCATTTGTGACTAAAAAGAAACAAACAGTCAAAGATGTTTTAACTAGAACCATTGTAATTGATAGATAGGTCAAAGATATTCTTTGACCTTTTCCTTTTAAAAAAAATGAATATATGGTAAAATGAATATGACCTATACTAAAGGAGGCAGTAATATGTGCGGCTTTGTAGGATATATTAACAAAGAAAAAGATAAAACCGAAAACATAAAAAAGATGGCCGATCTAATCGCTCACCGTGGACCAGACTCTGAAGGATATTATACCGATAAAAATATCGCTTTAGGATTTAGAAGACTTAGTATCATTGATTTAAAAAGTGGGTCACAACCAATTTATAATGAAGATAAGAGTAAAGTCATTATCTTTAATGGTGAAATTTATAACTTTGAATCACTAAGAGAAGAGCTGATCAAAAAAGGACATAAGTTTTCTACTAAAACTGATACTGAAGTTTTATTACACGGTTACGAAGAGTGGCAAGAAAAATTATTAGATAGACTCAGAGGCATGTTTGCTTTTGTTATTTATGATATCAAATCAGGTGAAATGTTTGCTGCTAGAGATTTCTATGGCATTAAACCTTTTTACTATGCTAAAATGGATAATACTTTGATATTTGGTTCAGAAATAAAAAGTTTCTTAATTCATCCTCATTTTAAAAAGGAATTAAATACTAAAATGTTAGAATACTATCTAACTTTCCAATATAGTGCTGGTGAAGAAACATTCTTTAAAAACGTTTATAAATTAATGCCAGGACACTACATGAAATACAAAAATGGCAAACTAGAAATAAAAAAATACTATGAAATAAAATTTAAAGAAGACGACACTAAAACTTATGAGGAATGGAAAGAAGGCATTAAGGAATGTCTAGCCGATTCAATTAAAGCTCATAAGATAAGTGATGTTGAAGTTGGCTCATTCTTATCTAGTGGAGTTGACTCATCATTCATCGCCGCTAGTAGTAATGTTGATAAAACATTTACTGTAGGTTTTAACAATGAAAAATATAGCGAAATTTCATATGCCAAAGATTTATCAAGTAAAATCAATACTCAAAATATAAGTAAGGTTATTACTAAAGACGAATACTTTAAAAACCTACCAAATATTTTATATTACATGGATGAACCGCTTGCTGATCCATCAGCTATCGCTTTGTATTTCGTGACTAAATTAGCCAGTGAAAACGTTAAAGTATCTCTATCAGGAGAAGGTGCCGATGAAATATTTGGTGGATATAATATCTATCAAGAACCACTTACCGATAGTTGGTATTATAAAATTCCATATCCAATTAGATTTACAATTGGAAAAATTGCCGGTATTTTTCCACACAAAAGAGGTATTAACTTCTTAATTAGACGTGGAAAAAAATTAGAAGATAGATTTGTTGGTAATGCCTTTATCTTTAATAATAAAGAAGTTACTAAACTTTTAAAAGGTAAAAGACAAACAAAAGGTTTCCAAGATTTAACAAAGACATATTATGATAAAGTCAAAGATAAAGATGATATCACAAAAATGCAATATATTGATTTTAATTTTTGGCTAATTGGTGATATCTTACTTAAGGCCGATAAAATGAGTATGGCTAACTCTTTAGAAGTCAGGGTTCCATTCTTGGATAGACCTCTAATCGATTATGCTTTAGGTCTTCCAACTGAATTTAAAACTGACAAATTTAAAACAAAAAAAATCTTTAGAGATATTGCTGGTGAAGTTTTAGAGGACAAGGTATCTAATAAAAAGAAATTAGGTTTCCCAGTACCAATTCGTGAGTGGATGAAAGATGAAGATATTTACAAGCAAATTAAAAGTTTATTTATGAAAGATAAACAATTTTTCAACACTAAGAAAATCGTTAAATTATTAGATGATCATGTCAAAGGAAAAGCTGATAACAGCCGTAAAGTATGGACTATATATGTCTTCTTGCTTTGGTATGAAATTTTCTTCGGAGGTGCTAAATGATATTCTTTTATATCTCTTTGTCAACGTACATATGCTTTAATATAATCAAGTATAAAAAAGTTCTCCTTGCACTATCACAAAATAAATTTAATATTAAAGATTATGGTAAATGGATATTTCAAAATCCAAAGCAGACATTTTTAAATAAAGAATTACTTGCCATTATTTTAATTGTTATTACTTTAAATTTTAATTTAAAAGTCATTGGCGTTTGTACAGTTATTTTCTATACAGCAATGTTCTTATTGGATTTTAAAAAGAAACATAAAATTAAATTAAATAATAACATGTTAATAAGACTCGTCATTATTGCTCTAATCTATATCGGAGTAAATGCTTGGTTTATTATTGATTACATTAGCTATCATTATGCCGATATAATTTTCGACAATACCGCATTTTATTACATAATACTAATTTTAATGAGCTATTTCTCATATCTTATCGTTTGGGTAGCTAATCTTATTGCTAGACCATTTGATAGATTTTTAAAAAAGAAAAAACGTAGGAAGTAAGGTGTTTATATGCTGAGAGTAGATTCGAGAAAGGTTGAGCCAGGAGATACTTTTTTGGCCCTCACAGGCCCATATACTGATGGACATGATTATATAGATGATGCCATTGATCGAGGAGCTGCTTGTATTATCGCCACTCATGGTGAATATTCGGTAAAAACCATTATCACAGAAGATACGAGAACATATCTTTCTAATTATCTAAAAGAATTAAATTTTGAAAGGTTAGGAAAAATCAAGCTAATCGGTATTACTGGAACAACTGGTAAAACAGTCACTGGTGATTTAATTTACCAACTTTTAAATACCTTAAACATGAAAACCGCTTATATTGGTACCAATGGTTTTTACATAGATGGTAAAATACAAAAAATTTCCTCATCTACTCCAGATATTTATGAAATCTATGAGCTTATAAATCAAGCCATAGATAATGAATGTGAAAATATTATTATTGAGGTTTCCTCTAAAGCTATGAGTCAAAGACATCTTGATGGACTAAGATTTGATGTTGCTATATTTACTAACTTTGTCGCCCATCAAAGAAAAGATAAAGAAGCTTATCTAAATACTAAGCTAGAATTGTTTAAAATGTTAAAGAAAAATGGAGTTGCTGTCATTAATAAAAAGGATCCATATTATGAATACTTTGCTTTACCACAAAATACAAATATCTCTTATGGTACGTTAGATAGTGATTATCCACTCAGAAAAATAAGTTCCAATTATAACTATACTGAGTTTAGTTTGGGACAAAATCGTATTAAAATGCCATTAATAGGTCCTTATAATATGTATAATTATGCATCAGCTTTTATTGCCGTTAAAACCTTAGGCTTTGATGACGAAACCATTATTTCTGCCACACTTTCTCTACATCCAATTGATGGAAGGTTTGAATCAATAAAATATAAAAATAGTTTAATTATTATTGATTATGCTTATGACATAGATACCGTTAATAATGTTATTAAAGAAACAAAAAAGATTGCCCAAGGTCGAATAATTACTCTAATTGGCTGTGGCGGTGAAAGAAGAAGAGAAAAAAGACCACTAATCGGCAAATTAGTTTGTGAAAATAGTGACATAGCCATATTTACAACAGATAATCCTCGTTATGAAGATGAAGAGAACATAATTAATGATATGACTAAAGATCTAGATAATGATAACTATCAAGTAATTATCAGCCGAAAAGAAGCTATCAAAAAAGGAATTAGTCTATTAGAAAATCAAGATATTTTACTTATATTAGGTAAAGGACATGAAAATTCACAAATAATTGGTAGCGATGAATTTCCATTCAAAGATCGCGATGAAGTTATGAAAGCTATAAAATAATAATTTAGTTTTCATAACTTTTTTATTACTTTTTCACAAAATCATCAAAAAGAATTGATACTTCCCATTCAATATGATATTATTATAATAAGGGAGGAAATAAATATGAAGTGTACAAAATGTGGTTCAGAGATTCAGGAAGGAGCATCTTTCTGCACGGTTTGTGGAATGCCTGTTATGGGACAAACATCAACCATGACTAATAATCAAAATAACACGACTTCTAATGGCCAAAATAACACTATAAATAGCTCAAACGAGGTTCCAAATCTATTTGATAATCAAGAAAGTGGAAATACTCAAATGTATACCCAAACTCAAAATAGTTCTTTAAATTACCAAAATAGTATGGCAAATAATCAAAATAATTTTAATGGACAAAATAACATGATGAATAGCCAACCACCATATAATAATATGGCAAACAACAATCAAAATGGTAAAAAAACACCAGTAGGATTAATTGTTGGTGTAGTAGTAGCTGCTATCATTATAATTGCTATTTTTGTGGGAATTAGTATGTTTAAAAATGATGACACTACGAACAATGATACTCCAGACACTAATACTCAAACAAATGTAGATGAGAATAATGAAGGACAAGATCAAACCGAAGAAGATACTCAAACAGTTACATATGGCGATTATAACTTCATAGTTCCAGCTGATTTTAATGCCACTCCATCAACTAGTCAATTGCTTATCACTAGTTCTGATAGTAGTTTAGCTGAAGCTATTATTTATCAAAGTGGAACTGGATATGACACTTTAGCTTCAATGAAAGATCAAATAATTAGTTTTTTGCAAGCTCAAGAAAGTAGCTCATCATACGATTTTACTAATGCTGTAACTACTGAAAAAACTTATGATGGCACTAGATTCTTAATTACAAGTGGAATTAAACAAGGAACTATTGATTTAGACATTACATACGCTGAAACTGACGGTGGTGTATTTGTTGTTTCAATTGCCAAAACAGGTGGTTCAATTAATGAATCTGATCGTGAACAACTATATACTATTGTTGCTAGTGCAAATCAAAGTAATTTTTAAAGGAAATCATTAAAACATCTCGTATGTTATATATAGAGGTGTTTTTTTCATGGATAAGATAACTTTAGATAAATATCAAAAGAAAGTAATAAAAAATAAATCTAAAAATCTTCTAGTAGTAGCTGGTGCAGGAAGTGGCAAAACTCTAACGATTATTTATAAAATAAAAAGTTTAATAAACAAAGGAATAAGCCCAGAAGAAATATTATGTGTGACCTTTACTAAAGCTGCCGCCCAAAGCTTACAAATTAAACTAAAAAAAGAAGATATTTATTTAAATGTTAAAACCTTTCATAGTTTAGGTTATCAAATTATCAAAACTACTCATTATAAAACTATTGTCAAAGAAAATATTTTAGATGATATTATAATGAATCACCTAAATAAATATTCAAATTTAAATTACTTAATTAATGCCCATTTTATAGAATTTGGTCACGGAAACTCTAAATTAATAAAAAATTGTATTTTAAAAAATACCTCCTATATTAAATATTTTAAAGATACCATCAAAACCTTTATTAATTTATTTAAAAGCAACAATTATAATTTAGATTCCTTTAAAACCTTTTTTAAAATAAATAATGAAACAAATTATATTATTAAACAAAAACGACATAACGCTTTTTTAAAACTTGTTAGACAAATATATATAAATTATGAAGATTATTTAAACCGCACTAACCAAATCGATTTTCACGATATGATTAATAAAGCTACCAATATTATAAATAAGGAAGGAATATATCCATATAAATATATTATTATTGATGAATATCAAGATACCTCATTAAATAAATGTCTGTTAATTAAAGCCATTCAAAATAAAACAAATGCAAGTCTAATAGCTGTTGGTGATGATTGGCAGTCCATTTACCGCTTTACTGGAAGCAATTTAGAAATCTTTACTAATTTTAAAGATTACTTTCCAAAAGCTAAAATATTAAAACTAAAAAATACCTACCGAAATAGCCAAGAACTAATTAACTTAACTCATAAATTTATAATGAAAAACCCGTATCAAATAAATAAAAAGATTTCCTCAAATAAAAGCGTTAAAACTCCAATTCATATATATTATTATAAAAAAAGTATTAAAGAAGTATGGAATCAAATATCAAATAATTTGAAAGAAGAAACATTTATTTTAGGCAGAAATAATAAAGATAAACAAATTATTCCATCTATGAGTAAAAACATGAAATTTATGACAGCTCATAAATCCAAAGGCTTGGAAGCCCAAAATGTTGTAATAATAAATTTAGAAAACTCTGTAACTTCCTTTCCGAGTAAAATTGAAGATAGTGAATACTTAAACTATGTCATACCAAAAGAAGATGATTATCCATATGCTGAAGAGCGAAGACTATTTTATGTCGCATTAACTAGGACTAAATCAACTGTTACACTTTTAGTAAATAAAAATAATCCATCAATATTTGTAACTGAACTTATCAAAGATTCGGGTAAACATATTAAAATAGTAAATTAATAAAAACTAACATTTATAACATACTTAAAAATATCTTGTTTTTTCTTATCTACTTTTAAGACATTTTTTGTTATAAACCCCACAATATATGGTATAATAGGAACGATTCAAAAATTGATAAATGTAAAAACAATGTATATGACATTATTTAAGAAAAATGTTACCATTATAGTAACAAGAGGTGTAAAAATGACAAAAAAAGAAGAAGCTGTAAAACTAATCGAAGAAAAAATGAATAAAAAAACATTTTTAACATATAAAGAAATTGCTGATATTACAGGATACCATCCTAAATATATTTTAAAGTTAAAAAAAGAAATAATTAACGGAACTATTAGTTTAGTTCATGGAAATAAAAATAGAGTTCCAGCCAATATCATGAGTGAAGAAGAAAGACAAAAGATCATTTCTCTTTATAAAAAAAGTAATGTCAGTATTCGTAAATTTTGTAAATTTTATAATAGCCGTAGTTATTCTTGTATATATAATCTTTTAAAATCAGAAGGACTACTTAAGACTACCAAATAATGGTAGTTTTTTTGTCGAATAGTAATCAGTATAAATAAGCACTTCCCATAGTATCTTTTGATAGGAGGCGCTTATGATAAATGGACTAACAAACGAAGAAGTAGTTAAAAGTCGTAAAGCTCATGGCAGTAATGAAATCAAAGCCAGTCAAAAAGAAAGTTTTATTCATAAACTAATTGCCACCTTAGGTGATCCAATTATTAAAATATTATTAATAGCTTTAGCCGTCAAAACTTTATTCCTATTTCAAGACTTTGATTGGTATGAAACTATTGGAATTGTCATTGCTATTTTTCTCGCATCTTTTATATCTACAGTATCTGAGTACGGTAGTGAAAAAGCCTTTGAAGAATTACAAGAAGATGCTTCTAAAATCAAAACTAAAGTTTTAAGAGATGGACAAATGAAAGAAGTCGAAATCGGTGAAGTCGTCGTTGGCGATATCGTATACTTAGAAACAGGCGATGCCGTTCCTGCCGATGGAAAAATTATTAAAGGAAAAATTCTTGTTAATGAATCTAGTTTGAATGGCGAGATGAAAGAAAAAGAAAAGAAAATAGGACAAGATATTTATCGTTCGTCCGTTGTTTATTCAGGACTAGCTACCATGCAAGTAACTAAAGTAGGTTCTCAAACCTTTTATGGACAGTTAGCCAAAGAAGTAAGTGAAAAAGCTCCGACCAGTCCTTTAAAATTAAGATTAGTCAAATTAGCTGAACTAATTAGTAAAATTGGTTATGTTGGAGCTTTACTCGTTAGTTTATCTTATTTATTTTCGGTAGTTGTTATCGAAAATAATTTTGATGGCAATCTTATAATAAAAACAATTACCAATTTCCCCTTAATGTTTGGTCATATCTTACATGCTTTAACTTTATCTGTAACCATTATAGTTGTTGCTGTTCCAGAAGGCTTACCACTTATGGTTACTTTAGTCTTGTCATCAAACATGAAAAGAATGCTTAAAAGTAATGTTTTAGTTAGAAAACTTATGGGAATTGAAACCGCAGGAAATATCAATATGCTTTTTACCGATAAAACCGGAACTATTACTAAAGGTAAACTAGATGTTATAGCCATTAGTGATGCCGAAGGAAACATTATGAAAAGTGAAACTGATTTAAAAATGAGAGAATCATATTATACTAGAGTTAAACTTTCTTTAATCGCTAACAACGAAAGTAGTTATAGCGAAGATAATAAACCGGTTGGTGGCAATATAACCGATCGAGCCCTTTTAAAATTCTTTAAAAAAAGCTCTTTAAATTATAAAGTAATCGACAAAATACCTTTTTCTAGCGAAAACAAATATTCATTAACCGAAGTTGAATATGGTGGAAAAATAATCAACCTTATTAAAGGGGCTCCTGAAGTTATTATCAAAAATTGTACTCACTATTACGATAATAATCAAAAAAGATTACTAACTAATAAAAACAAAGTATATGATCAAATAAAAAAAGCCACTGATAAAGGGATTAGAGTTTTAGCCTTCGGAACAACTACTTCCAAAAGAAATATTGAAAGAATCACTTTAATTGGTCTGGTATACATTAAAGATGAAGTAAGACCAGAAGCGATTGAAGGTTTAAAATTAATTCAAAATGCCCATATCAACACTGTCATGATTACTGGAGATAATGTAGACACAGCCAAAGCCATTGGTAAAGAAGTTGGCTTAATTAAAGAAACTACAGATGTAATATTAACTAGTGCTGAATTTAATCAAAAAAGTGATGAAGAAATAAAAAAAATTTTACCAAACTTAAAAATTTTAGCTAGGTCTTTACCACAAGATAAAAGTAGACTAGTTAAAATTGCTAGATCAGCCGGCCTTGTTGTTGGTATGACCGGCGATGGTGTCAACGATGCTCCAGCCTTAAAAAAAGCTGATGTCGGCTTTGCTATGGGCTCTGGTACCGAAGTAGCTAAGGAAGCTAGTGATATTGTCATATTGGATGACAATTTACTTTCAATATCTAATGCTGTTTTATATGGAAGAACTATTTTTAAAAGTATTAGAAAATTTATAATATTTCAATTAACTATGAATATTTGTGCGGTAAGTATATCGATAATTGGACCGTTTATCGGTGTTGAAGTTCCAGTTACTGTTATTCAGATGCTTTGGATTAACATGGTTATGGATACCTTAGCTGGTATAGCGTTCTCTTATGAACCACCGCTTAAAGAATACATGTATGAGAAACCTAAAAAGAAAAACGAAAACATTATTAACCGTTATATGAAAGACGAAATTATTTTTACCGGTGCCTTTTCCGCCTTAATGTGTGTATTTTTCTTAAAATCTCCATTTATCCACAGTATATTTAGAGATAGTGCTGATGATAGATATTTAATGACGGCTTTCTTTGGTTTGTTTATCTTTATGGGTATCTTTAATTGCTTTAATGCTAGAACTCATCGATTAAACCTACTCGCACATCTTTCAAAAAATAAAGTATTTTTAATAATCATTCTATTTATTTTAATTGTTCAAGTTTATCTTATATATTATGGTGGAGATTTATTTAGAGCCTACGGTTTAAGCCCGTTTGAATTTGAAGTAATGATACTTTTATCATTAACGGTTGTTCCAGTTGATTGGTTAAGAAAAATATACCTTAGAAAACGGGGTGAAATTGGTGGCGTCTAATTTGCAATTTTCTCCCATTTTGTTATAATATAAAGCGAAAGAGGGAATAATTATGCCAAAGAAATTTAAGTTATATCCTAAAACTATACTAACTGCAATATGTGGAGTTGCTTTTGTAGCCACATTAACTAGCTGCAGCGGCAATGTAAACGAGCAGAAAATTGAAGATACCACTTCACAAGAAACTATTGAAAATGTTGAAACTCAAAATAATGAACAGACTAATACTGAAAGTACAAACTTAGAAACCCAAGAAGAAAAAGACTCAGCCGCTGAAGAAGCAATTAGTATTATGTTAGATGGCGCCAATCAATTAAATGAATCCGCATCTAATGCCGCTAATAGTGAAGAAGTACAAAGACATTTAGAAACTTCTATGCAAAATCTAAAAGATTTAACTGATTTTATTTTCAATGGAAGTGAAATAAATGGTGTTACATTTAGTGAGTTAAGTGATGAGGGAAAACAAAAAGCTAGAGATGCTTTAAGTACTTTAGATGAAACAATCAATTACTTAATACCAAATTATCGAGAAAGATTTAGAGATTGGTTTACAGATACTACTGCTAATGGACTTGATGCTCTAGGAGAGTTGAAAGATCAGGGCTTAGAACTCTGGGATGAAATACAATCTAAAAGAAACACGAAATAGTATATTTTATAAAGCAAAAGGTAATATTTCAAAAAATTACCTTTTTTCATTGTAATATTTGTCAAATTATGGTATATTTACATAAGAATATTATACTGTAGGCATAATTAGAGAAGGAAAGGTAAGATTTATGATAAATTTTATTATTTGTGATGATGTAAAGCAGTATCGTGAAATGGTTGAACATATAGTTGTTTCATATATGATGAAAAATAAGCTAGAATATAAAACACACGTTTTTAAAGATTATGATAGTGACTTCTTAAAAATAGTAGAATCTAAATTATCTTTTAAAGTGTATATATTAGACATTGAAACACCAACGAGATCTGGAATTGACATCGCAAGACTTATTCGAAATAAAGATGTTGACAGTGTTTTAATCTTTTTAACTGGTCACCAAGAACTTGGCCATGTCGTTATGAAAAATGATTTTCTATTCTTATCATATATAAATAAATTTGATGATTGTGAAAAAAGACTAACTAAATCATTAGATAAAGCTTTACAAATGTTTAAAATCAAAAGTGTTATTAGATTTAAAGACAACGGTGTCGTCTATACCATTCCGCAAGATGATATTTTATATATTACTAGGGATAGTGTAGAAAGAAAATGTATAATTGTTACTGACTATAGTGAATTTCATGTTGGTAAAAATCTTGCAGAATTAGAAGAAGAGGTTAATGATAATTTTGTAAAAACACATAGAGCTTGTTTGATGAACACTAAACGTATATTAAGTTTCAGCAAATCACAAAAAGAAGTGGTCTTTGACAATGGAATGACTTCTGATTTAATCTCAACAAGATTTGATAAGGAGTTGATATAAGGTGTTAACTTTTACTAGTGCCATAAACTATTTTATTGGTGGAATTTTTATGGGTTGTTTTTTTACATATGCGTGGGTAAAATTATTAAATTACAAATTTACCGAAAAACAAGATTATTATAAAGTTTTATCCACAATATTTATAATAGCTATATTTTTGCCTTTAAAACAAGCCATACCATTAGAACCGTTAAGATTAATAACCAATGTGGTTGGATTGATACTTATAAATTATTTACTTTTAAGTAAAAACGTAAAACTTTCTATTACTAGTGTTTTAATTTCAGAAATTGTATTAATAATAGCCGAATTAATATTTGCTTTAGTTTATTCTAGCCTTGTAGAGTCAAATAATACAAGCTTATATACCTCAGGATATAATGGTATGATAATTAATCTTATAATAGCAATTATAGCCATAATTATATTAAACGTAAAAAAAATATACGATCTATCTAATTTATTAATAGAATATTCAAATGAATCAAAAAACAAGTGGATAGCAATATATTCAATTTTTTTCTTAGCTTTGGCAATATTTTCAACATGTTCTAGTTATTTACAGTGGAATCCAATTTATGTGTTGCTCATAAATATGATAGTTATATGCTTATTTATTTTTACTGTTAGTAGATATGTTATAAAACAAAAAGAACTTGAAAAGATAAGCAGTAAGTATGAAACTAGTATTTCTAGCCTAAAAGAGTATGAAGTTATGATTGATAAATTTAGAGTTGATACACATGAAAATAAAAATGAATTTAGAACAATTAGAAATATGCTTAAAGCAAAAGAAGCAAAAGAAACTGTTATAAAATACATTGACAAATTGATAGATAATAAAATTAAAGACAATGTACAAATAATGAAAAAAACAGCTAAAATACCAGAGGGTGGTTTGAGAGCTACTATTTATTCAAAATTATGTTTAATGGATAAATTAAATATTAAATATAGATTAAATATTTCTAGAGATGTAAGTACAACAGATTTAATAAATTTAGATGAAGATTTAGTTTTAAAAATTTGTAAAATATTGGGAGTTTTCTTAGATAATGCAATAGAAGCTGTAAAAAAAATAAAGAAAAAAGAAATTCTTGTAGAAATATATACTATGGATACCAATTTATGTATTGATATAACTAACAATTTTAAGGGAAATTTAGATTTAAATAAGATTAGTAATATCAAATACACAACTAAAGGAGAAGGCCATGGCTATGGTTTAACTTTAGTGGAAAATATATTAAATGAAGAATCGGAAAAACTAGAAAATGAAAGAAGTATAAATCGCGACACTTTCACACAAACACTCAAAATAAAAATGTAGATAAAATAAAATCTACATTTTTTATTTAATTAAAGTTTTTGGGCATTCTGGTTCATCAATCCACCAACCAAGACAAGCACTACTACTTGCATTAGCAAACATGCCACCAAGTGAAGATAATAATGATGCAATAAAACTCATAAAACAAACTCCTTTCCATAAATTTATGTTTAAATTAAATAATTTAAACCAGATGTTAGGGTTGATAACTTTTGTAGTTATCATATGGTTCTCCGCAAATTTTGTAAGTTGTTGGTGCTGTGAAAACACATTGTATTAATAATGACAAAATAAACGCATTAGCAAAAAAATTATTCTCTAT
>CAWVFK010000005.1:0-5289 GCA_963928595.1 Candidatus Coprosoma sp.
TTTTCAGTTGGATACATTCTAAACACATAGCCTTTTAATATTTTCATAGCATCACCTTCTATTTTTTGATATATCCACTATAGCGCATACAAAAGTTCTTGTAAATAACTTCTTGCAAACTTTTACCTTTTACAAAGCAAATTCCTAGTAAATAAAAAAGATGTTAATTACTTTTTAATCAAAGTATTATTAACACCTTTTATCATTTCATGTTTCTTTATCGTAAACACAATGGCCCCATATTTATCAGATTCTTTTTTCGTATAGTACCCTCCATCATAAGTTTCTTGAACCACATCATCTACACTATCATAAGAATCTTCAAAATCTTCATCATAATATTTTGAGTAACAATCATACCAATTGTCAAAAGTTTCTATACCTATAACATCTACTACATATTCTTCATCCATATCAGGTAATCTGATGAATCTAATTGTATCGCCCACCTTAACTAACTTGCGCTTTTCATCATTAAGACGGTACTCTCTCATTTTAGTTCCAGACTTCAATGCATCAAAATTTTCTGCATATAGTTTCATTATATGTTCCACAGTAACCACCCTATATATTTCATATTCTCACACCCTTAAAGCATAACCTCTACTTTATAGTCATCATTATCTTTCTTATAAATTGCAAGTTCCTTGCCATCCTCATCTAAAAATAAAACCATATCAGAATAATTACCTTTAACCTTATTTCCATTAAGTATTTTAAACTTTAACTCATCAGATACTGTAACTTTATCGATATCTAAAACATCTTTAACTAAAAGCAATTTATAATTGCCTTTTCTAACCTCATCCAAACTATAGGCATCCTTAATAGCAAAAATTCCTTGGCGAGTTCTTGTTAAATTACTCATCGTCCCAATTACACCTAAATCATCTAAAATATCTCTAATTAAACTTCTTATATAAGTTCCTTTACTAACTAAACATTTAAAAGTAAACTTATCATCTTTAAAATCTAAAAGTTCTATTTTTTTAATCGTTACTTTTTTCTTAGGTAAAACAACTTCTTCGCCATTTCTCGCATATTCATATAGTTTTCTACCATTAACCTTAACTGCTGAATAAATTGGAACTTCTTGTTCATAATCACCTACAAATTTTTGCAAGGTTTTTTCCAAATCATCTTTATTAATATAAATTTCTTTCTTTTCTAATACCGTACCTTCTATATCCAAAGTATCAGTTTTAATACCCAAAATAACTTCCGCAATATATTCCTTCTCATTAGAAGCAAGTAACTCATTTAATTTCGTATATCTATTTAAACAAATAACTAAAACACCGGTAGCTAAAGGATCTAAAGTCCCATTGTGACCAACCTTTTTAGTACCAAATAGCTTACTTATCACATTAACTACATCTCTACTTGTATAACCCTTATCTTTATTGATAACTAAAATACCATTACTTTCTAACTTCAAATGTCGTTCCCTCTCTCGTATCCTTAATCACAATATTTTTAGAAAGTAACTCTTCTCTAATAGAATCAGCTAACTCATAATTTTTCTCTTTCTTAGCTTGATTTCTCTCTTCGATTTTACTCAAAACATATTCTTCTAACTCTTTAGAAATCTTTTCATCTTCAAGCAAAGAAAGCGAAAGCACTGAATCAAAATCCTTAATTAAATATAATTTAGTATTATTATTTAATTCACCTTTAATAGCATCATATAAAGTCGTAAGCATCATTGATGTATTCATATCATTTTCAAAAGCCTCTTTAAACTTATCTTGATATTCTTTAGCCTTATCATAATCTATCTCACCATCTAAATTATCTTTAATATTTTTAACTCTACCCTTTAACTTGTTATAAGCGTTGGTTGCCATATCTAAACTTTCTAAACTATAAACCAAAACTTTTCTATAATGTGACTGCAGACAAAAATATCTATAGATAATTGGATCATAACCTTTTTCTATCAAACTATTTAAATCCTTAGAATCACCTTTAGACTTACTCATTTTACCAGATTTATCATTTAAAAACTCCATATGAACCCAGTAATTACACCATTTATGACCTAAATAGCATTCAGACTGCGCAATCTCATTAGTGTGATGTGGAAATATATTATCAACCCCACCGCAGTGAATATCTAAATGCTCTCCTAAATTTTGTATCGCAATCGCCGAGCACTCTATATGCCATCCTGGATATCCATATCCAAACGGACTATCCCATTTAAGTTCTTGATCTTTAAATTTCGAATTAGTAAACCAAAGTCCAAAGTCAAATGGATTACGTTTATTATGATCGACATCCACATCATCACGAACCGCAAGTAACAAATCATCTTTGCTTCTTCCAGAAAGTTCATAGTAATTTGGATATTTAGAAGTATCAAAATAAATATTACCACCAGATTCATAAGCATAACCTTCATCGAGTAACCTACTAATCATTTTAATATAAAAATCAATATTTTCAGTTGCTGGACTTATTATCTCAGGTTTTTTAATATTTAATCTTCCTAAATCTTTATAAAAAGCCTCAGTATAAAATTTCGCAATATCTAAAACTGATTTGTGTTCCTTCTTAGCTGCTGTCATTAACTTATCTTCACCAGTATCACTGTCGCCTGTTAAATGACCAACATCTGTAATATTCATACATCTTTTCACGTTATAACCTAAATAACGCAACCCCTTTTCTAAAATATCTTCAGAAATATAAGTACGTAAATTACCAATATGCGCATAATAATATACAGTAGGTCCACAAGTATACATTGTCACCATATCTTTATTATAAGGAATAAACTCTTCTACTTGTTTTGTTAAAGTATTATATAATTTCATTTTCTCACCTCTAACCTTATATAAAATTATATCACATAT
Source organism: Candidatus Coprosoma sp. (assembly GCA_963928595.1). Lineage (GTDB taxonomy): Bacteria > Bacillota_I > Bacilli_A > RF39 > UBA660 > Coprosoma. The sequence goes on from CAWVFK010000005.1 coordinate 2,859, forward strand.
ATCCTTATTTTTTCTTATTTTATATTTTTTTTACTTCTAAACCATCTAAACATTCAAAAAAACATATATGTAAATTTGACATTTAAAAAAACCGTGATATAATAAGCCTTGTCTTTTTTATGGGTACGCCTTCCAAGACAAAGAAAGGAAAAAAATATGATAGAAACTAAAACACATAAAATTAATGAAATTCAAACACTAATCGAAAAAACAGAACAAAGCCATACATATAAACCTGGCAATCATCAACGTATGGTTAAATTCAAGCTTACTCCTTCAGACAAAATTGCTTTTGCCTATGATTATTATAATATTGTAGGAGATACTAGTATTTTAGAAGTGTTGAAACAAATCCCAAAAGAAAACGGAGAGTTAATAAGAACTATAATTAAGTTTATTATTGGTCACAATTTGATAAAACCATTTCCAAACTCACCTTATGAATATATTAACCCTCTTCCACTAAACGAAATCAATAAACAAAGAATGCAAGCAATGAATATTGCAAGCATAATCAGAGAATATGACTATCAAAATTGGCTAGAACTATTCGATGAAGATGCTATATTTGCTGAAACCAAAACAAAACATCCTTCATACCGAATATTTATGGATGCTAATGGCCATAAAATTAAATTTGACAAAGACTTATCAACTCAAGTAAAATTAGCGATTGTAAATCAAGGAATTGCCCCTGCCAGATGTATCGTTGAAGGTGCATATCCGCACGTTGTCAAAGGAACATTCCAAGAATACACCGATAAAATTAAAAATAAAACACTTTAAAAGGAGGAAAATTTATAATGGAAAATGAAATACAAAGAGCACACTCTGTATGTAACTTAATAAAAGAAACAAGCGGACTTAAAAATCAAAAATTTAACAGAAATAAAAAAATAGAATTTGCTTACAAATACTGGCTTTTAAATCCTGAAGATATTACAGAACTATATGATAGCCTTGCAAAAAAATACTCTACAGAATCAGCCAAATTAGCAAGAACTATTGGAGAATTTATAGATCATCAAGAAATCACTAATATTAGAAGATTTAGTGCGAATTTTTTCGATAAAAAAATAGAAACAATTCAAAATGTTACCTCTAAAATCAGAACTAATGGTAACTGGTTAAGTCTATACGATATAGAAAGAGAATTTACTCCACAATCAACTCATCAAAATCCTATTAGATATAGTTGTTTAACGCAAGATGAAAACATATTCAGAATTGATCGAGACAGAGCTAGTGATATCTTAGGAATTTTAATTGATGAAAACATTCCAACAGCTAAATGTATTGTTACTGGAAGTTTCAGAGATTATGCTAATGGTAATATCGACAAATATATCAAAACATTGAAAAAAATAAAATAATTAAAGCATCAAAATTCATGATGCTTTTTTCATAAAAAAACTGCAAATTATGATATAATTTTAATAATTAGGAAGTAGGAAAAATATGAAGTATAGAAAAGAATTTATCGAAAGTTTTAAAGACGAATTTAAAACCAATAAATCCAAATTTATTATTTATTTTTTATTGAGAACCTTAATTATTTTCTGTTTAATATTGCAAATAATTAGAAAAGACTTCGAAAACATCGCTTTATGTTTTTTATCACTCATATTATTATTTTTGCCATTTATAATTGAAAGGCGTTTAAAAGTGGATCTTCCAAACACTTTAGAAATTATCATAATGCTATTTGTTTTCTCAGCTGAAATTTTAGGCGAAATCAATAATTTTTATGAAATTATTCCATTTTGGGATACAATACTTCACACTTTAAACGGATTTGTTATGGCAGCAATAGGTTTTTCCTTATTTGATATTTTAAACGATAAAATTAAAAGCATTCACTTATCACCTATATTCTTGTGTCTATTTTCCTTTTGCTTTTCCATGACCATTGGTGTCATTTGGGAATTTTTCGAATATGGCATGGACAAAACATTCAATTTTGATATGCAAAAAGATGAATACATTAATAAAATAAATACTGTTACTCTAGATCCAGAAAAAAATAATAATGTTATTACAGTCGACAATATAAACTACACCATCCTATATGATCAAAGCAACAATGAATTAGTTAAGCTAAATGGATATTTAGATATTGGTCTTAACGATACTATAAAAGATTTAATTGTAAATTTTATAGGAGCACTCATCTTCAATATCTTCGGATTTCTATATTTAAAAAACCGTGATAAAGATATAGTCGTCAAAAACTTTATTATTACCAACAAAAAAATTAAAGAATAAATTTAAAATACTTAATAAGTTTAAGTATTTTTTTCAAATTATTTAACAAAAAAACGAGCTATTAAAACTCGTAATTCCTAATTGGTGCGGGCGAAGGGACTTGAACCCCCATGCCGTAAGGCGCTAGATCCTAAGTCTAGTGCGTCTACCAATTTCGCCACGCCCG
>CAWVFK010000006.1:0-18719 GCA_963928595.1 Candidatus Coprosoma sp.
AGTGACAGGAATAGAAGAAGGATCATTATTAGAAGCAAAACAAACAGCCATACTTACAGTAACAGTAAAATATAATGATGTAACAGAGCAACCAACAGATTTAACAGCCGATTTAGAAGTAACCTTAGATTATAGTCAAGCCCCAGAAGGATATGTACCACCAGTAACAGGACCAAGTATAGGAGGGCAGCCAGTAGAAATAGTTGATAGTGGTGATGGATTATATGAGGACACATATGAATCAGGAAGATATGTATATAAAGGAGCAAACCCAAACAATTATATAGAGTTTGATAATGGTGAAGTATGGAGAATAATAGCCAAAGAAGCCGATGGAACATATAAGATACTAAAGAAAGATTTACTTCCAGGACAAGCATGGGACACTTCAAATTCAAATAATTGGACAAGGCCGGCAACATTGAATACTTATTTAAATGGAGAGTATTATAATGGTTTAGATTCATCAATAAAAGATAATATAGAATCTCATACATGGGGAATAGGAAAAGTTGAATATGATAATGATGATTTATCAGCCCAAATAGTAAGTGAACAAGGAACAACATGGAGTGGGAATATTGGATTAATAGCACATAGTGATTATTTAAGAGCTAATAGTGATATGACAAACTGTGGGACAGATAAAACAAATGCTGAGAATTATGAAACATGCCGAAATACAGATTGGATGTATATATCAGGACGTTATTGGTGGACAATTTCTCCGGACGCTGACCTTTCGTTTCAAGTTTGGGATGTCAATGGCGCTGGCGGCCTCAACTACAACTATGCGCGCTATTCCGTCGCTGCGCCGCGTCCCGCCGCATATCTAAAATCTGATATCACATTAAGTGGAAGTGGAACTTTAGAAGATCCATATAAAATTGTTTCGTGATGAAATAAGATAAGAATAAAAGGCAAGCCCGAAGGGTTTGGAACGACCGCGAAGCGGTCGTTTTACATTGGATTTTTTAATATATACTTTTGTTAACTAAAAGCAACTTATAATTAATTATGATTTTTTATGATTTTAAGGTATAATTGTTTTAGGAGGATTAGGTATGTCTGATGTAGATAAAATTTTGAAAGATAATGATTATGTTATAAGTAATAGTGAAGAAAATAAGAATGATAAGGTTGTAGTTTTAAAAAAAAGTAAAGATTTTTTAAAATGGTTTTTAGGTGATAAGAGTTTACATGATAAAAAGATCGGATTTATTTTAGATGATAATGGCGATGTTAAAAAAATGGAGGTAATGTATGAATTTTTAAAGTATTATTTATCAGTTAAAGATAAATTTACTTTAAAGATGGAGGATTACAACAGTTTATTTGTTAAGGGTTATAGTAATAGATTTTTAGAGGAAGCTTTAGAACAATTTACTTCTAGTAATAAAGGTGGTAAATTTTTAAGAGCTTGTTTAATTGCACTCGGTTACCAAAGTTTTGGAAAAGATGACGATAAATATTTACCTTTAGGAATTGCTTTAGAGTTATTTCAAACTTCAATTTTAATTCATGATGATATTATTGATAAAGCTGATAAAAGAAGAGGTTTAGATACGATTCCGATTAAGTATCAAAAGATATATGGAGATCAGATTAAAGATGGAAATAATTTCGATGAAAAAAGAAAAGATATTGGTAATTCAATGGCTTTATGTTTAGGTGATTTAGGTTTTTATTTAGCTTTACAAATTATAGTAAAGAATTACAGTAATAATGAAAATTTAGACAGAGTTTTAGAATATTATAATGATGTTGCTATTAAGACTTGCGAAGGAGAAATGGTGGATGTTATTTTACCATTTTATGAAGAGTTTTATGGTGAAGAAAATGATTTAGAAAGTCATGTAATGGAGATATATAAACTTAAAACAGCATGGTATTCAGTGGTGGGACCATACTGTTTGGGGGCTATTTTAGGCGGATGTGATGAAGAAAAGGTTCATAAGTTAGAAGATGCTTTAATTAATTTAGGTGTGGCTTTTCAAATTAAAGATGATTTACTTGGTATATATGGTGATGAGAAGCATATTGGCAAATCAGTAACATCGGATGTTAGTGAATATAAACAGACTATTTTATATGCTTATGTGGTTAATACAGAATATAAAGATGAGTTACTCAAATATTATGGTAAAGATATAAGTGTGAAAGAGATGGATAAAGTAAAGGAGATATTTGATAAATCTGGCGCGAGAGAATATGCGAATAAAACTATGGATAAATTATTTGAAGATAGTTTTAAAGAAATATTAGATTTAGATTTCTTAAGTTTAGATAAGAAAAAATTATTATTAGGATTTGCGGAATTTTTGAAGGTTAGAAGTAAATGATAAAAAAAATCGTATTATGTTTATTTGCTTTATTGTTGGTAGGCTGCGGGGTAGAGACTGAGGTTATTGATAAGGCAAATGGTGATTCGAAGACATATTTGTTTTTTAAAGATTTTGATCCTAATAATTATTATGTGGAACTATGGGATAGAAATAATAATAAAAATGATGATACAAAGATAATAATGGCTAGAAGAGATGATGAATATTATTATGAAATTGATGGCTCTACGCAGATGATTGTGATTCAAAAAAATGGTTATATGTATACTTTGGATCCGCAGATGAAAAATTATAATAAGGTTGAGAGTCCAATAGTAGATTATGCTTATGGGGTTTTACCTAACGATATGGTGACACTTAGAGTGGCTGGCTATGAAACTGGTGAAGAAAAAGTTTATGGAAAAAGATATATATATGAAAAGTATACAAATAATAATGATGAGACAACCTATTATTTTGATGGTGATGATTTAGGATATATCAGATATAAAAGTCCACAAAAAACAGTATTTTTTAAGTATAATTTGACAAAAAACAAAGTTAATAGTACGCTATTTGAAATTCCTGATGATTATTTGGAAATTACTTATTAGGGTGATACTATGACTTTGGATGATATAAAAGAGTTTAGAATTAAGATTCAAAGTGAAGATATTCCTTTGAGTGTGAAATATGAATATTTAAAAGGTCTTAGTGAATTATTAGATACTTATGAATATTCTTTTTTTGCATGTGAAGAACAGTTTCAAATGTTAAAAATGTCTTTTCAAAATGAAAAAATGATTTTTAATCAAAAAATAAATATTATTTACTATTATTTGAAAGACAATAAAAATTTTTTAAATTTAGATAAAAGTTCTTCAATTTATCGATGGCTATTTGAAAGTATTGGGGTTTTAATGGTTATGAAACATTCTGATTTAAGGGCTTATGATATTGTTTCAGAACTTAAATTAGAAAAACATAAAGAGTTTCCAATATTTGACATCAATGATAAATATATTTTTAGATTAAAACAGCTAGTTAATCATTTAAAAGGTTATGGTGATCTACCTTCGCAAACGGATAAAAACTTTAAGTTTGATGATGGAGTTTATATGGGAAGATTTGTTGCTCATAATAAACGAAAGATAATGATGTTAAAAGAAGGTAATGAGTATGCTTTTGAATTAGTTAGCTATTTTGAAAGTAAAAATTTAAGTTTTGATAATAAGTTAAAAGAAGTTTATGAATATTTAGTTAACTATGGTAAATTACCTTTTACCTCCGATAATGAAGTTAAATTTAGTAATGGGGAGGTTATGAGTACATGGTTTAGTCATAACCGAAAAAAGATTAGTTTAATGGAAAATTATATGGCTAAAGAAATCATTAAACATTTAAATGGACGCAAATTAAAATTTATGGATAAATTAGAAGAACTTTATAATTATTATGTTTTGAATGGATTTATTCCTAATTCCTCTAGTAGAGAGGCGTTTAGTGATGGTTCTTTAATGGGGTGTTTTGTCCAAGAAAACAAAGATAAACTAATTAAGGCTAGTGAGTTAGATGATAGGGCAGAAGTAATTTTAAATTTTTTAAGTAGTAGGAAATTAAGTGATGAAGAGAAGATTAAAGAAGCTTATTTATATTTGGTACGTAATGGTAAGTTACCAAGTAAAAGTAATAAAAAGGTTTGTTTTTCTGATGGTAGTTATATGGGTTACTGGCTTAAAGAACATTATAGCTATTTACAAGATAATGATGATGAATATTCAAGAGAGATTATTAAATATTTTAAATTTTTAGAAAGTAAGTTATTAACTAGTGATGACAAACTTAATGAAGTATATAATTATTTATTAAAACATAGTTGTTTACCACCTAGAAGAGAGCTTATTTACTTTAGTAATGGAGAAGTGATGAATTATTGGTTTAATCATAACTTAGCCAGATTAAGATTATTTGACGATAATAGGGCTAAGGCTATTATTAATTATCTAGATAGTCAAAAAGGGATTAGTTTTGAGGAAAAGGTGGCCGAGTTATATACTAAAATTTTAGATGAAGAGTTTGAATTAACAAATGATGCTTTATTTAGTGATGGAGTTAGTATTAAAGGATGGCTTAAGGATAACAAAAAACGGCTTGAAATACTTAAAGAAGAAAGTGATATAGTTTTATTAATATGGAAAAGATGTTTTAAATTAAGTTTTGAAGAAAAGGTAACCGAAGCTTATGAATATTTAGATTTATATAATAAAATTCCTTTTCAAAGTGATAAAGAAGCTTTATTTAGTGATGGAACTTTTATTGGTATGTGGATTTCTAATAATAAAAGAAAAATTTATTCGGATGATTCTTTGAGTTTGCTTAAAGATAAAATGGAAGAGATAAATACGCATTGTTTTGATAGAATAAAGAAGCAAAAAATATTAAAAAAATAGTGGTGATATTATATGGCTAATAATCAAAGTATAAAAAATTATTATAATTCAAGAATTAATGATTTTTGCAAGAAGGTTTCCCGAGGTATTATTCCTCTGGATGATAAAGAAAAAATATTTAGATGTTTAAAGCAATTATCAGAGGTAGCTTCTAATTATTCAACAAATCAGTTTAATGAAATGCTCGAAAAAATAGAGACTATGTATAGTAAATTTCAAGTTAACTTTAATTCTAGAATAAAGTCTTTAAATGTATATTTAAAAAAGCATAAGAGTCTTCCAGTATATAGTGATAAAATTACATCTTTTGAAGATGGAATGATTATGAGTGATTTTATTTTTAAAAATTTGAATTATTTAGAAAAGTTGTATTCTGAAAGTAATGTGCTTATGCAGATTTTGAAAGGTTATAGATTAGATAAGGGGCAACCACATTTAATTACTAGTAAAAAAACTTTACCATTTTTAATTAAAGTGAGGTTTGTATTTAAATATTTATTGGAATATTTTTGCTTACCTATAGAATATGATATTAATTTTAAGTTTCCTGATGGCGAGTCTGTTTTTGAATGGCTTAAGGAGAATAAAAATGAACTTAATAACAGTTCAGATTATAGAGCAAAGGCTATTTCAAATTATTATGATTATTATAATAATCAGGCTTTTCAAAATAAATTAAAATATGTTTATAATTATTTGCTTGAAAATGATGAGTTGCCAAAAGCATCAGATAAAAAAATTAAGTTCCCAGATGGTACTTTGGTTGGTAGTTGGGTACATTATCATATTGAAAAAATAAGAAAATTAAAGGATTTTGTAAAAAGTGCAAAAACTATATCTGATTATTTAGATTTTGTAATGTCTAAAGGTATTTATAATATTAGATTTTATAGTCAAATGTTAGAAGTTTATAATTATTTAAAAGAAAATACAGAGTTACCTGAATTTGATAATACTATTGTTAGGCTTAAAGATGGTACTTTTATGGGAGAATGGATTTTATGTAATAGGGAAAAATTACAACACTTAGATGATATGTATGCATTAGCTATAGTTACTTATTTAGAAAAATGTGGGATAGAACTTCAAAAGAAAAGACTATTGACGGTAGATGAAAGAATTACAGAAGTATATAAATATTTATTGGAAAACGGTTGTTTACCAAAATATAATGATGAAATAGTTAAGTTTAGCGATTCAGTTATTATGGGGAGATGGCTGAGTCATAATAAAAAGAAAATTAAAGAAATGGTTCAGGATGAGCGTGCTATAATGATAACTCAGTATTATGATGGAGTAAATTTATGTAGAGAAACATCATCTAAACAGGGGGCAGCAGTTTTTGAACATTCTTTAGTTAGTAAATGTGATAAAGTTAAAAAATTAGATATTAAATAAAAGAGAAAAATAGCAAATTATTTTATTTTAATATTTTGTTATGCGATTTACAAAACCATCTTTTCATGATAATATTTAATTGGAGGAAAAATATGAAAAAGACATTTAAATTTTTAGTTTTTTTAATAGTATCTTTTATGATGGTAGGCCCTGTTCAAGCTAAAACAGTTAATGGTTTTTATGGTAAGATTGATGATAATGTAAAAATGAATGATGAAGTAAATGGTTCGGCTTTTATTGCTGGTTCTAAAACTGAGATGACTGGACAAGCTGATGGGATAAGTTTTATGGCTGGTGATGCCGTTAACTTTAAAGGAACTAGTGAGTTTATAGGCCTTGCTGGTAATACAGTTAATATTAATGGTGTTGTTTATAAAGATTCGTTTATTGCGGGTAATACCGTTAAAGTTAATGCAGAATCAGATTTACAAAGAGATGTAGTTATTGTTGGATCTGAGGTTGAGATTAATGGTAATATTGGTAGAAATGTGACAATATACGCTACAAAAGTTACATTTAAAGGTTCAGTGGTCCAAGGAAATGTAACCATATATGCTTCTAGTATTAAAGCTGATGAAGAGACTCAAATAAATGGTAATTTATCTTATCCAGAAGATGCTGAAGCTAGTATTGATGATGGTATAGTTAGTGGTAAGATTACAAAAACAGAAGTTGCCGAAGATAGTAGTAATGGATTTGTCACTACGGTAATGGGTAAATTTTGGTCATTTATGGCATTTATGTTAGTGTTTGCTGTTTTGAGTTTGGCAGCTTCTAAACTATTTACAAGAATGCAAAAAGAATATGATAAATTTGATTTTAATAAGGGGTTAGAGTTGTTTACTAAAGGATTAGTATTTATGATTTTAGTTCCAGTTATTATATTTGTTTTATTCCTAATGTCGATTGGAATTCCACTTGCTTTCATTTTACTTGCATTATATTTTATAATTATGTATTTATCAACCGTATTTACTGGTTATTTGATCGGTTATAAATTATGGCAAAAGTTTTTCAACAAAGATATCAATATGTTAGTGGTTGGTATATTTGGACTTGCAATATTATTTGTCTTGAATTTAATTCCTGGTATTAGTGTTATAGTTTCTATTTTAACTGTATTTATTGGTACAGGAATTATATATGATGTTATTTTAAAAAAATTAGGTTCTGGTGATTAAAGTTTATTTTGAAAAATAAAGTATAATTAAAAAATGACAAGTATTTATATATTTGTCATTTTATTTGTTACTGTTTTTTACTAATTGTATATTATATGGCGTTCCTGCAATAGAACTTTATTTTTACTTGTTAATGAAATAACAATTTTTTTACATACTTTAGAAACGAAGTCATAAATTGAAAATTCTGCACTATCAGGAAATGAAATTATTTTTTGACAATTTTATATGCTGAGTTAATCCATAATGGATCATTATTACCAACTGCTTCTTCGACAATCATTTTTAATTTTTCATAATTCATAGTTTCACCTTTATTTTGATGTTGGTATTATTATCTATAATTGTCAAATTGTCATAAAGCAATGTATTTTTTTAAGGTGTGACATATAATATGATGGGGTGAGATTATGTATACAATATATCAAGTTCAAAATGGTGATACTTTAGCTAGTGTGGCAAGTAAGTTTGGTATTTCGGTAAATAATTTATCTAGTTTAAATGGCATTATGGTTGGTAGTTTATTAAATCCAGGTGATTATATTGTGGTTCCAAAAGTTCAAAATGAAAATCCTTATTTTAGAGAATATGTGGTAAAGAAGGGCGATAGTATTTATGAAATTGCTAGAGCAAATAATATTAGTCCTAGTCAATTATTAAGATTAAACGGTTTAAATAATACAGATATTATTTATCCTGATCAGAAGATTATGCTTCCAAGAAGTGGGGTTAAATTTTATATAACGGAAAATGATGATACTTTAAATGATGTTACAAAAGGATTAAATGTGAGCGCTAATGATCTGGCAAGACAAAATAAAACAATTTATTTAACAAATGATCAATTGTTAGTGTATAAAAAATAAAGTTTTGATGCTTTGTTTTTTATTTGGCTTTTTTTTTAAGCTTTTTTGTTATATAATTATTATGGTGGTAGAATGAGAAAAATATTAGTTTTAATTATGGTCTTATTCATGCTTACTGGTTGTGGTAATAAGTCGTACGATGAGATTAGTTATGATGAACTCGATAAAATGCTTGGAGAAAAGCAAGATTTTATTTTGTTTATTGGTTCTGATACTTGTAGTGCTTGTAATATGTATAAGGAAACTTTAAATGAGGTTATTAAGGACTATGGAACTGATGTGAAATATATTGATTTAGCTAGTCTTTCTGAAGCGGAAGAGTCTTCACTTGTTAGTAAGTTTCCAATAACGGGAACGCCAACTACTGTTTTTATTACTAATGGTGAAGAAGAAGACACACATAACAGAATTGTTGGAAGTGCGAAGAAAAGTAAAATTATTGAAGAATTTAAAGAAAATGGATATATAAAGGATTGATAAAATGAATGAGAATAATATGCAAGGTAATTTAAATATGAATAATGGTGTTTTAAATGGACAGGTTAACACATCTGTTTCTAGTGTTACACCTAATAATACAAATGAGCCTCAGCTTGTCGATGTAATGCCATTAAATCCTGAAGAATTTCCGATTATTACAAATTATTGTGAGAATTTAACGACTAAGAAGTATGTGACGAATCCAGCTATTGCTCGTGAGAAAGAAATTAAGAAGACAATGTTAGTTTTACTTACCCCTGATAAGTCAGCATTACTTATTGGTAAACCGGGTATTGGTAAAACAGCGATTGTTGAAGGAATTGCATATAAAATACAAAGAGGCGATGTTCCTAATGCTTTAAAGGGTTATAATATTTTAAAAATCAATTCTTCTTCAATGCTTGGAACAATGAATGTGAATGGTAAACCGGAGTCAGTTACTAATTTAATTGTATCAGAGTTAAAAAGAGCGTCTAAGACAATTTTATTTATTGATGAGGTACATACTTTAATTGGTGGAGCTAAAGATGGGCCAATGGATTTGGCTAATATTTTAAAACCAGCTTTGGATCGTGGAGATATTAAGGCGATAGGTGCGACTACGACAATTGAGTATGAAACATACATTGTTAGAGATAGGGCCTTTTTAAGACGTTTTGATAGAATTGACGTTTTGGAACCTGATAGAGAGGCAACGATTCAAATTTTGCTTGGAACAATTCCAAAAATAGAATATAAAACAGGAATTAAGATGATAAATAATTCATTTATTACGAGAATGCTTATGGAATCTATTGTTGATGCAACCAGTGAATATAAAAGAGTTTATGGACTTTCTGCAATGTATCCAGATGTTTCACTTTCTGTTTTATCAGGAGCATTTTCAAATGCTTTATTTGAAAATAAACAGGAAGTTGGTATTATGGATGTGTATGTAGCAATTCGTGATAGTAAACGAATTTATCCGGATAGTAGAGTTAAAGAGTGTGCGGCTTTTAGAGAAAAGTTTGCAAGAATTTGTGAAGAACGAGGTATTGTTTTACCAGATGTTAAACTTGAGGATATTGATACTGGAAATGATCTTTAAATTTAACAAACTATCATATAATTAAATTAAGATAGGAGGGTATATATGAAGAAAGAAGTACCGATGAAAAATTATTTTATTTTAGCGCTTGTATTTCTTGTGACTGTAATTGGTGTGTTTTATGCGAGAGAATGGTATAATACTTCTAAAGAGTATTATGCTCAAAATTCAGTAATGACCAAGGTGGTTAGAGAAATTAAAAGCGAGGAGATTTCAAATTATACTTTGGAAAATCAAAAGTTTGTACTTTATGTAGCTTCGGGAAAAAATGTTGAACTTAAGGATTTTGAAGATAAATTTAAAGATTTAATTCAAAAAATGGATTTAGTTGATTCAGTACTTTATATGAATTTAGATGGTGTAGATCCTGATAGTTTTTATAATTCATTGAGGAATGATTTTACTGATAATGTTAAAATGAAAAATCAAATCACCAATGATTCTTTGGCTAGTTTGTATGTTTTTACTGATGGAAAAATAACGGCGGTTTTAAATAATGTGAATGATTATTCTATGAAGAGATTAGAATCTATTATAACAAGATGGGAGATTAAATAATGATTAATGTAGTACTTTATGAACCAGAGATTCCGCAAAACACTGGAAATATTATGCGAACTTGTGTAGCAACTAATACTAAATTACACATGATTAAACCATTAGGTTTTAGTTTAGATGATAAAGTTGTTAAAAGAAGTGGAGCAAATTATATTAATGATTGTGATTATACATTATATGAAAATTGGGAAGATTTTGTAAGTAAAAATAATGGAACCTATTATTTTTTAACACGTTATGGTCATAAGCCTCATTCTTCATTTGATTATAGTAATAAAGATGAAAATATATATTTTGTCTTTGGAAAAGAGAGTACGGGTATTCCAAAAGAAATTTTAAAAGATCATTTGGATACATGTTTAAGAATGCCAATGACTGATAAAGTCAGAGCTTTAAATGTATCTAATACTGTGGCTATTATGGTCTATGAAGCTTTAAGACAAAGAAATTATGAAGATTTACTTTTTGACGAACCGTTTAAAGGCGCCGATTATTTAGAAAGATAGGCTTGAAATGTCTTAAAAAAAATGATATTATGTGTGTAGAATAAGGAGGGACAAGATTATGGAAATATTATCAAATTGGGTATTTTGGGTTATATTGGCTTCAATCGTTTTTGTTTTGGCTTTGATTGGATATTTAACTGAAAGTATGAAAAAAACTAAGAAAGATGAGAAGAAAAATACTGATATAAAGGATGTTAATGGAGCAAATAATGTAACACCTGATCAAAAAGAATCTACGGTTACTGAGGTTAAAGCAGACGATTGGATGACAATGCCAGAAGTTAGCAAACCACTTGAGGAAGTGAAGGTGGACTCTATAAATGACATGTCTAGTGAAAGTTCTGTAACTAGTGATGTTAATACGGAAGCAAATACAGATACTGCGGATTTATTTTCAAATCCAAGTGTTAATGAGACTGTAACACCTGTAGAAAATGCTGCGGTTGATAACACAAAAATTAATAATTCAAGTGTAGAATCTTCGGTTAATCCAACTGAAAATACTGTATTTCCTACAGTAAATGCTGGGGAAACTTCAACCACTCCTGAACCTGCTGATAGTCCAGAAGAGACACCTAGTGAACCAGTTCAAAGTACGCCAGTAGAAACATTAAATGCTTCAGAGTCTGATGATAAAAATAAAGATATTTGGAATTTATAAAAAGATGAGTTTCATCTTTTTTTATGCGCCTTTATTAAGATTTTAACATATTTTTAAAAAAATAAAGGGTTTTATCAAGCTCCTAAGTATGATATAATTAATTAAGTTAGATGGAGGTTATTTCATGACGATAGAAAGTTTAATCGAACTAGCTAGAAAAATTTTAGATATTTTATTAGTTTGGGCATTATTTTATTTTATTTTAAAAAGCCTTAGAAAAAACGTAAAGATGATAATGCTTTTTAAAGGAATTTTGATTATTGTTATTACAAAAATATTAGCAGATGTACTTGATTTGGTAACGATTGATTATTTAATTGATTATGTTATTGAATGGGCACCTTTAGCTTTGATTATTATTTTCCAACCAGAAATTAGAGATGCGCTTGAACAACTTGGTAGAGCTCAATTACTTGGAAGACATAAAACTCTTTCTCTTAGTGAACTTGAAAAATCTATTGGTGAAATTACAAGTGCGGTTGATTATATGCGTAAGATGCGTATTGGAGCATTAATAGTAATTGAAAGAGAAAATAGTTTGGCAAGTTATGTAGAGAAAGCTCAAAAGATATATGCGGATATTTCTGGTCCACTTTTATCTTCAATTTTCTTTACTAATAACCCACTTCACGATGGTGGTGTAATTATTAGAGGAGATAAGATAATTTGTGCAGGGGCGGTTTTTCCAACTAGTGATAGTATGGCAATTAGTAAAAGACTTGGTACTCGTCATAGAGCGGCTTTGGGAATTGCGGAACAGACTGACTGTATTGCACTTGTTGTGTCAGAAGAAACTAGTAGAATTTCTATAGCAATGAATGGTGAACTTATTTATAATCTTTCTTTAGATGAAGTTAGAATTCGTTTACTAGAAGCTTTAGCTCCATCACAAAAAATCTTAGATGGTGCGAAAGAAGGTGGAAGACATGAATAAGAAACCGGGAATTTTTAAGAGAATAGCTCGTTTTATCGATAAAAAAATAATTGTTCCAGTTACGAAAACAATTATGAAAGTTACTAAAAAATTTGGTGGATCTAATAGATCTCTTGAAACATGGCTTTCTAGAAGTAATACATTACTTTTTGTATCTCTATTTCTAGCACTTACAATATTTATACTATTTGATCAGAAGAAAATGCTTTTTAACGATACAAGTGCGGAAGTATTAAAAGATCAAACAGTTGAGGCCATTTATAATGAGGAAGCTTATGTAGTTGAGGGATTGCCTGATAAAGTTGATATTACTTTAATGGGTAGTAGAAGTGATCTATTTATTGCAAAGCAGTCTACAGCTTCTAAGGTAACAGTTGATTTAAGTGGATTAAAACCAGGAACACATAAGGTTGATATCGAATATATGAGACCAAATGATTCTGTTGAATATAGTGTTAATCCATCAGTAGCCACAGTTAATATTTATCCTAAGGTTTCTGAATCTAAAACTTTGACTACAGATTTACTTAATCAAGACAGTTTAGATCCGAAACTTATTGTCGATAATGTAAAACCTGAAGTAGATACAGTTGTTATTAAAGGTGCAGAGGACAAAGATGCAATTAACAGTTTGACTAAAGTAGCCACGGTTAAAGCTTTAGTTGATGTATCAAGTTTAAATAACCAAGATGTTGGAACGGTTACTTTGAAAGATGTTCCTTTAAAAGCTTATGATTCTGATGGTAATAGCTTGGATGTAGAGATTGTACCTTCTAAAATAGAGGTAACAGTAGATTTATCTTCACCAAGTAAAACAGTACCAATTAGAGTTGTTCCAAAAGGTGATGTGACATTTGGTAAAGCAATTAGTTCAATTAATTTAAGCGAAAGTAACGTAACTGTTTATGGTGAACAAAGTGTACTTGATAATTTGGAATATGTTCCAGTTGAGGTAGACGTCGATGGTTTAAAAGAGGATAGAGATTATAAACTAGAACTTACTAAACCACGTGGTGTTAAATCAATGAGTGTTAATAATGTAACGGCTAAAATTACTTTAGGCACATCAACTGATAAAGATATTTCTAATGTTAATATCGATGTTCGTAATTTGGATGATAAATATAGCGTTCAAGGTTTATCGGAAGATGATATTAAAGTAACAGTTAGTGTTCAAGGTGTTGAATCGGTACTTAACAGTTTAACTGCAGATGATATTACAGCTTATATTGATTTGGATGGTTATAAACCTGGTGAATATGAAGTCGAAGTTCAAGTTGAAGGAACAGATTCGAGAGTACAGTATTTATCAAAAACAAAACGTGTTAAAATTAGAGTTGTTGAAAAGTAGCTTACAGGCTACTTTTTAATTGACTTTATAGTAAAAAAATATTATCATTAATATAAAAGGAGCGGTTGATATATGTTTGAAAAAATTAAAAATACTTTAGTGGCAACGTCAGTACTTTATTTATTATTTGGTATTGTGATGTTGTTTTTCCCAGGCTTAGTGATTACATCGGTTTGTTATTTAGTTGGAATTATGTTTTTGTTTGTTGGAGTTTCTGGGATTGTTATGTATATGAAAACAGAAATAAAAACGGCATTTACTAGTTTTACTTTAGTAATGTCAATTATATTTGGGGCATTTGGAGTATATGTCCTTTTGAATCCGGAAGCCTTTGCTTCATTCTTACCTCTTGTTATGGGAATATTTTTACTTGTCGATTCTGTCAGCAAATTATCAATGGCTTTTGATTTAAAGAGATTTGAATATCAAAATTGGTGGCAAATGTTGATAGTAGCATTTATATTACTTGGTTGCGGATTACTCTTAGTATTTAATCCATTTGAGGCTTTAGCTGTAAGTGTTCAAATCATAGGAGCTATATTGATTGTGGATGCGGTAAGTAATATGTTTACTATTTATAGTTATTCAAAAATTGATAAAAAATAAATCTATCTTTTATGATAGATTTTTTTAATGGTCTTCTAGATGTACAAATAAAAGTCCAATATTAATTAAACCAGCTATGCCGACTAGAGAATATACGGCTCTTGATAACATAGTCATTTCGCCAAATAAAAATGATACTAAGTTAAAATCAAGTAGACCGATTAATCCCCAGTTTATAGCGCCTATAATCGTTAGGACTAAACATACTTTTTGTAATATTTCCATATTTTCACCTTCCTCTATTATTTATAATGGCGTAAAGTTTAAAAATTATTCATAATTAAAAAATATTATCCATATAATTAATTGAAATTGAAAGATGGTGAAAAAATGAAAAAAATTTGTTTAATTTTATGTGCTTGTCTTTTAATGGTAGGATGTGGAAAATATACAGTTAAAGATGCGGAAAAGGATTTAGAAAAAAAGATCAATGGATTGGATGGTTATAATTTAACTGGTGAGATGGAGATAATAAACAATGATGATGTTTATACATATGATGTTGATGTATCGTATAGTAAGAATGATAAATTTAGGGTATCGTTAAAAAATAAAACAAATAATCATGAACAAATAATTTTGAAGAATACTGATGGTGTTTATGTTTTGACTCCAACATTGAATAAAAGTTTTAAGTTTCAAAGTGATTGGCCGTACAACAATTCACAAGTATATTTACTTCAAACATTACTTTCAGATATTCAAAATGATAGTGACAAAGAGTTTAAAGAAACTAGTGATAATTATATTTTTACTACCGGCGTGAATTATCCAAATAATAGTGATTTAGTTAAACAAAAAATATATTTTGATAAAAAATTAAATCCAACTAAGGTTGAAGTTTTAAATGAAGATGATGAAGCTTTAATAAAAATGACATTTAAGAAAGTTGATTTAAAGGCAGAGTTTAAAGATGATTATTTTTCATTAGATAATAATATGAAGACAACAGCTACGGAAAGTGAAACGAAGACAGTTAGTAAAATTGATGGTGATATTTATCCAATGTATATTCCCCAAAATACACAATTAGCTGATAAAGAAACAGTTGATTTAGAAAATGGTCAAAGAGTTATTATGACATTTGAAGGTGATAATCCATTTATGCTTGTTGAGCAGACAGCTACAGTAAGTGATGATTTGTCCATTGTATCTGTTTACGGCGAGCCTTATCAGATGGCTACAAGTGTGGCGGCAGTTTCAGATAATACGGTAAGTTGGATTAGTAATGGAATTGAGTATTATGTGGTGGCTGATAATATGAGTGAGAGTGAACTTTTAAATGTGGCTAATTCAATATCAGTACTTCCAGTAAGCAAATAGACTAACTTTAATAGTTAGTTTTTTAACTTTATAATAATGTGGTTATATTTAAGTCTTTTATAACAATTAAAAGTTTAAAAAGTAGAAAAAATGTGCTATAATGCTTTCAGGTGATTGAAATGGCAGAAAATGAAAAAAATAAAAAGGGTAAAGCTAGTGCACAAGAGACATTAAAAAATGGTTCAACAAAAAATAGTACAAAAAAAGTAGCTACTACAAAGAAAACAACTAGTAAGGTAAAAACGTCAAAGAAAACAACATCTGCAAAAAAAGCTTCTACTCCAAAGAAAAATATTCAAGTGGATGTAAAAGATGAGGTTAAAGAGCGAATAAAGTCTGCAAAAGAAACTAAAAAGCAGAAAGAAAAGAAGGAAAATATAAAACAAGCGCGTAGACAACTTTATTATAACGAAAATAATGATTCGAGTGAACTTTCTAAATTAATAAAAATAGTTTTAATTGTAACGGCTATTATTGTAGTTTTCTATGGTGTAACTGTAGTTGTTACTAATAAAGCTAAGGAAGCAGCTGAAAAAGAAAATACTAAAGAGACAGAAATTCAATATGATAGTATTGTAATTGGATCAATGCTTAATATTAATGGAACGTTTTATGTTTTAATAGAAGATGAAGATGATGTTAGATTAAATGAATATACAACTTTAATTCAAACAATTTCAGCCAGTGAGGATGCCCCTAAAATATATACAGCTGATTTAAGCAGTAGCTTTAATAAGGGTTATGTAAGTGATAAAACTAATTATGCTTCTGATATGACAAAGTTTAGAGTTAAAGGTACAACCTTAGTTAGGGTTAGTGATCATGAAATTACTGATGTTTATGACAGTCATGATTCAATTGTCGATGAATTAAACGAATTGGACGAAGTAAAATAATACGAGTGTATACATTCGTATTTTTTTATGATTTTTATGTTGTGCGGACTAATTTTGTGTTATACTTTTAATAGTGTTTAAAGGATGATGCTTATGAATAATAAAGAACAAAAGACCATAGATAATATTGAAAAGTTATCAAAATCTTTAGATATTAAAGTTAATAAAAGAAAAGTAGTACCAACTTTTAAAACTAAAGAGGTTGTATTTTTATTACTTCTTACAACAATAATAAGTTTAGCCATGGGAGGAATTGTTACTTATAATGTTGTTTTAAAAGGCGAAAAAGTCGATGATGAACTACAAGAATTTATTACTAATTATGATTATATTGTCGACAATTATTATGGCGATATCGATAAAACAGAATTAGTTGATTCGGCAATTGCTGGCATGCTTAGTACACTTGATAAGAATTCTGCTTATGTTGGTGGAAGTGATACTAACTTTAGTATTTATTTAGAAGGTACTTATAAAGGCACTGGTATTCAAGTATTTAATGATGATAATGGAAATATTGTTATATATACTGTTTTTGAAAATACTCCAGCTAGTAAAGCCGGCTTGAAATCTGGAGATATTATTGTTAAACTTAATAATACTGATACTACTAATATGACTATCGATGAATTTTCAAAGCTTGTGAAAGAACAAAATGACAAATTTAATATTACTTATAAGAGAGATGATAATGAAAAAACAGTTAGGTTAAAAGTGGATACGATTGAAATAAAATCTGTATCATCTAAAATTATTAACCGAGATGATAAAAAGATAGGCTATATTAGGACAACAATTTTCGCGAATAACACATATGAACAATTTAAAAAAGAACTTGATAAATTAGAAGATGAAGGAATAGATGGACTTGTTATAGATTTAAGAGGTAATTCTGGTGGGCATCTATCAACTGCTGAGCAAATACTTTCATTATTTTTAGATTCTTCTCATCCTATTTATCAAATTAAATCTAAAGATAGCCAAAATACATATTATTCGACTGGAAATGAGACTAAGAATTATAAAATTAGCATTTTAATAGATGGTAATAGTGCTTCGGCTTCAGAGGTTGTTACTTCTGCTTTGGTTGAACAGTATGGTGCAAAAACAGTTGGTAAAAAGAGTTATGGCAAGGGGACTGTTCAAGAATTACAAACATTATCTGATGGCGATCAATATAAATTAACAACTAAATCATGGCTTACTTCTAAGGGTAAAGTAATAGATGGTAAAGGTATTGAACCAGACTATGATGTTACACTTAGTGATGAGTATTTAGAAAATCCTACTGATGAAAATGATGCACAATTGCAAAAAGCCATAGAAGTAATTTTAAAGTGACACATTGTTAGTGTCCTTTTCTTTTTCTTAAAAAATGTTATAATGTATAAAGAGGAGCGTAGTATTATGGAAAAAATAAAAAAAGGAGATAAATTACAAATACAATGTTATAAACATGACGGAAAAGTTCATAGGTGTTGGGATGAGGCAGTTTTACTCGATATAAAAAAAGATTATATGGTGTTTGGCAACGAAAGAACGTTAGTCACGGAAGCACAAGGTAATACTTGGCGAACTAAAGAACCAGCTATTATGTATTTTTTTAAAAATCGTTGGTACAATATTATTGTTCAGTTAAAAAAAGATGGTATTACTTATTATTGTAATATTGCTTCGCCTTATATTATAGAAGATAATACTATTAAATATATAGATTATGATTTAGATTTAAGAATTTTTCCAAATGGCAGTTTTAAAATATTAGATAGACAGGAATATAAATATCACAAAAAGAAGATGAATTATTCTAATGAACTTGATGTAGCGATACGTAGTGCTTTATCTGAACTAATAACTGATTATCAAAAAGGTGTTTCGATGTTTGATGCAAACATTAATTTGAAGTATGAAAAAGAATATCAAAGATTACGTAAAAAGTAATCATTTTTTTATAATAAGGTTCATATATTATAGAGGAATAGGAAAAAATAAAAAAACTTTAAAAAAAAGTAAATTTTTTGTTGACCTACCATTCAAAAAGTGTTATATTATTTATGCATTCGACGGAATTCAACAAAATTTCAAAAAAATTAAAAAA
>CAWVFK010000007.1:0-43791 GCA_963928595.1 Candidatus Coprosoma sp.
GCAATTTTATCAGCTAGTTTAATCGCCTCATCCATATCATGCGTGACAAACACAATTGTCTTATGTAATCTATTTTGTAATTTTAAAAGTTCATCTTGCAAAGCCACTCTACTCATCGGATCCAAAGCACTAAAAGGTTCATCCATTAAAATAATATCAGGATTAGTAATAAAGGCTCTCGCTATTCCGATTCTTTGCCCTTGCCCACCAGAAAGTTCATTAGGATATCTATCCAACAAAGACTCATCAAGTCCAATCATATCCATCATTTTTAAAGTGTCACTTTCTATCTGTTTCTCTGATATTTTCAGAATCTTTGGAATAATCGTAATATTCTCCCGTACTGTCAAATGAGGAAATAAACCTGTTTGCTGAATTACATAGCCCATACCTCTACGTAATTTTATCTCATCTAAAGTCTTTAAATCCTTACCATCAATAAAAATATCTCCTTTGGTCGGGGTAGTTAACTTATTTATCATCTTAAGTAAAGTTGTTTTACCACAACCAGACTCACCAATTAAAACCGTAAATTTACCGGTTTCAATTTGAAAAGAGATATCTTTTAAAACTAAATTATTTTTATATGCTTTTGATACTTTCTTAAACTCTATCATAAAATCATCTACCTCTATCATAATTATACCATGCCCATAATAATATAAACAGATAAACAAAAAGACTAGACACTCAAAATGTCTAATCTAAATCAATTTCTCCTTCATAAACAATTCTAGCTGGACCTTTTAAATAAACATGATTATCATTTTCATCATAGCTTATTTCTAATTTACCGCCTAACAAATTAACTATGACTTCTCGTTCAGTATAACCATTTAATACACTTGCCACAACTGATGCACAAGCTCCTGTACCACAGGCAAGCGTTTCACCAGCCCCTCTTTCCCAAACTCGCATATTTATCTCTTTTGAATTTACAATATCAATAAATTCAACATTAGTTCTATTGGGAAAATTTTCATCATTTTCAATTGTTGGACCAATTTTTTCTATATCTATGTCATTAACATTATCTACAAAACATATCGCATGAGGATTTCCCATTGAAACACAAGTCAGCTTTTTGGATTTATTCCTAATAAGTAAATCGGTAGCAGCATTCACAAAACAAATTCCTTCTGATGATTTTTGTAATTCATAGTTAATTACTGGAATTTTATCAGCATCTAATATTGGTTCTCCCATATCAACTTTAACCAAAGAAACCTTTCCATTTTCTAAAGTAAGCTCTAAAGTCTTAATACCAGCCAGAGTTTCAATCGTTACTTCAGTCTTATCCGTTAAACCCTTATCATAAACAAATTTTCCAACACATCTAATGCCATTACCACACATTTCCGCTTCTGAACCATCAAGATTATAAATATTCATTTTAAAATCAGCTACATCACTTCTACTAATTAAAATTAAACCGTCAGAACCAATTCCAAAATGCCTATCACTAATTTTTTTAGACAACTCACTTGGATTATCTACAGTTTGATTAATATTATCGATATAAACATAATCGTTACCGATACCTTCCATTTTTGTAAATTTAAGCATTATTATCACCTCAGATGCTTTTTAATTGTATATTCAAATTATCTTTTTGTCAAATATAAATCTATATTATAAGCGGCAGCTCTACCAGACCTTGCAGCATGAGCCACTGTTCTTTCAGTTCCAGTTAAATCTCCACCCGCAAACACACCTTTCATTGATGTCATCTGCTTCTTATCTGTCTTAATATATCCATCAATATCTAATTTAAGACCAAGTTTTTTATTAATTTTCTCATTAGGTTTTGAACCTATCGCAAAAAACACATAATCACAAGGGTAAATAAATTTAAAACCATCATTAGTTACTAAATATGCCTTAGAAATATTATCTTTTTTTATAATTTGACTAACATTTGTATTAAAAAGAAATTCCACCTTTTCTTCTTTCGCCAAATTTATTTGATTGATATCAGCTTTCATTTTATTTTCATCACGGCGGTAAACTACAAGAACATTACCACCCCATCTTTTAGCCGTTCTTGCCATATCCATTGCGACATCGCCACCACCAACGACAATTACATTTTTATTTTTTAAATCTAAAGCTTTTTTACTTTCTAATAATTCATTAGCCCCATAAACATTACTTAAATTTTTTCCCTTTATCTGAGGCATATTAGACACATTAGCTCCAAAAGCCAAAAATACCGCATCATATTCTTTTTTCAATTCTTTAAGAGTAATATTTTTACCTAGTTCAAAATTATATTTAACTTCTATTCCTAAATCTACAATTCTGTTTAAATTTTTTAAAGTAATATCCTTATCTAATCTAAAATCAGGAATTCCATGACTAATAATTCCTCCTAAGTAATCATATTTCTCATATATTGTCACACTATAACCTAATTTTTTTAAAAAAGCGGCACAAGAAAGACCAGCTGGACCAGCTCCAACAATAGCTATTTTTTTGCCATTGCTTTTTTTAATATTACGAAAAATAGGATAACCTTCTTTTATAGCTTTATCCCCAATAATCGCCTCAATCTTACCAATTTGAACTGGTTCACCTTTTAATCTTCTAACACAATTACCTTCACATTGCCTATCAAAAGGACAAATTCTCCCACAAATGGAAGAAAGTACCGTTGTTTCACCAAGTACACTAAAAGCCTCTAGAAAATCACCATCCTTAGCTAATTTAATAAACTTCGGAATATCGTTTTCTAAAGGACATCCTTTTCTACAAGGTTTAACTGTACAATTTAAGCAATAATTAACTAAATCTTTAAACTTACTCATAAGCTATTCCTTATTAATTGTAAATGTAACTTTATATTGATTACCTAAATCCATCTCATCAACATTTACATAATATCCTTTTTGTTCAATTTGATCAGCACAATCTCTAAGTAATTTTACTATTTGTGCGAAATGAGTTTGATTATTCACTGGTTTTACATCTTGAGTCATCGCACTTGCCATAGTTGGTTGAGCTTTTCCTTGATTAACATTAGGAATTGCATATTCATTTAAAGTAGAATCGGCAATAATATCTGAATTAGGAATAGAAGGCTCGTTTGGAACTACAACTTCTGGAATATCACTCATAGGTTGTGATGTAACTGGAGCAGGTTGTGTCACTGGTTCAGTTACTGGTGACGAAACCATAGGTTGTTCAGTTTGCACTGGTTGTTCTTGAATTTGCTGTACTGGTACTTGAGTATTATTAACGTTATTTATTAGTTGATCCTCTGAATTTTTTTGTTGAGCTTTATTTTCATTATAACGTTTCAAAGCATCAGCAACAGCTGTTGAAATAATCTTTTTAGAATCATCTGAAACTTCATCTTGCACAGATGTCTGTGGTTGAACTGATGTAGTAACATTAACTTCACTATTAATAGCCGGTGTAGGCATCTCTTGTACAGGAACAGTTGGTGCTGGCATTTCTGGAATGGACGTTACAGTTTGTGACTGTTGAGGTTCCGGTTGAGCTGAAGATTGATTTACTGTCGTAGTTGTATCAGGCGTTGAAATATGTTGATTAAACATACTATCAAATGTCACACCATTATTAGCAGGTGCTGTTTGCACTGGCTTAACCTCTTCTTGTTGTGGTACTACATTTATGAATTTGTTTGGTTCTAAATTAACATTATTTGAAACTGGTTCTTCCCTAACAATAAGTTCACTTTGAACATCATTACCTGGTTGCATTAAACCAGAAATATCTTTTTGAGCTTCTTGCTGTGGTGCATTTATATCTTTAGCCTCTCTCATGATTTTTTCTATATCCATATTATTACTACCCCTTTCTTCTTGTTTTATATCATCGACTTCATCAAATAAACTTTCAATATCTTCATGTGTATTATTAGTTTTTACTTCTATTGGTTTACTTAATTCTGAAGCTAGATTTGGAACAGCAATCGTTTCAGGTTTAGCTGCTCTATTTTCAATCTTAGTTTCTTCTCTTAACTTTTCAATCTCTTTATCAGTTTGTTTAACTGTTAATCTCTCTTCGACAATTCTATGAAGCATCGCTACTTGCTTCTCCTTATCCGGTATACGAAGTAAACTCCTCGCATGTCTTTCAGAAATTTTATTATTGAGTAAATAACTTTGTACCTCATCATCCAAATTTAATAATCTTATTTTATTCGCAATCGTCGATTGAGATTTTCCTAATTTTTTAGCTAACTGTTCTTGTGTAATATATCCCATGTCTAAAATCCGTTTATAAGAAACGGCTTCTTCAATAGGACTTAATTGTTGTCTTTGAATATTTTCAAGTAACGCAATTTCTTCACTATCTTTATCAGACAAATTCACGATAATAGCAGGAATGGTAGATTTGTTCGCTAGCTTACTAGCTTTATAACGTCTTTCACCAGCAATAATTTCATATTTATTACTTACTGGTCTTACGACAATTGGTTGAATAACCCCATATTTACCAATAGATTCAGCAAGCTCTTCTAATTTTTCTTCATCGAATCTGATTCTTGGCTGAAATCTATTCGGTAAAATATCGTTAATATTTAAAACCGTTAATTGACCGTTTTCGAACATAATTTACCCCTCCCTTCTATTCTTTTATTTTATCATACTATTTTTCGGGAAATAATTCAACTAAAAAGACATAAAAAAACAATATTAAATTAATAATCAATATTGTTTTACAAAATTATAAAGTTTTCTTTTTTATTTCCGCATATCTCCTTGGATATTTTTGTGGTGTCTTATCTACTTTAATAACATCGACTAAAGTTCTATTACTTTCTTCAAAAGGTAATTTAAACTCTAACACATTATTAATTTTTAAATTTAAGACCTTTAAAGCATCAATTCCATCAGAACTATCATCTAATCCTCTCATCGCAATCAAATGACCATGGACTTTAAGCAAAGATGCACTATACTCAAGTAAAATAGGAAAACTAGATAAAGCTCTAGCTGTGACCACATCAAAACATTCTCTATGATTTCTTCCATATTCTTCCGCTCTCGCATGAACCAAAGTAACATTTTCTAAAGATAATTCTTTAACAACAACATCTAAAAAATTTATTCTTTTATTTAAAGCATCAACTAAAGTTAATTTTAACTGTGGAAAAAATATTTTAAGTACAATTCCAGGAAAACCCGCACCTGTTCCTAAATCACATAAATTATCAACTTTATCCAAATTAATTATTTTAACTAAAGTTAAACTATCATAAAAATGTTTTAAAAACACTTGCTCTTTTTCCGTTATAGCTGTTAAATTAATCTTTTCATTCCATTCTTTTAATAAATCCGCATACTTCTCTAATTTACTTATCTCTTCATCAGTAACTTCAATCCCTAATTTTTTTACTTCAGTTTTAAATTCATCTATATTCATATTAACCTCGCTTCATATACATCGTTAAAATAGAAATATCCGCTGGATTTACCCCACTAATTCGCATTGCTTGCCCAATTGTAAGTGGTCTAACTTCTTTTAACTTCTGTTTAGCTTCACTAGCTAAATTATGCATTGCGTCATAATCAATATCTTCAGGTATTTTTTTATTTTCTAAATGTTTCAATTTTTCAGCTTCACGAAGAGATTTATTAATATAACCTTCATATTTAGCCGAAATAGATACCTGTTCCAAAACTTCAGAATCATATTCATTATCTAAAAATTTAGTTAAATCTTCCACCTTAATTTCTGGTCTTCTAAGTAAATCATATAAAGATACACCATCTTTTAAAGGTTTTGTACCTAAAGTTTCTAAATAATCATTGTTTTTAGGCGTTAATCGTTTTTCTTTAAATTCCAAAGTTGCCTTTTCAATATTCCTTTTCTTATTTAAAAATCTTTCATACTTTTCATCAGAAACAAGTCCAAATTTATGACCATATTCACGAAGTCTTAAATCCGCATTATCTGTTCTAAGAAGTAGTCTATATTCAGCTCTAGAAGTAAGTAATCTATATGGATCTCTTATACCTTTAGTAATTAAATCATCAATCAATACTCCAATATAAGCCTCATCTCTTCTTAAAATAAATGGCTCTTTTCTCTCTAATTTCAAACATGCGTTAATACCAGCCATTAATCCCTGACAAGCCGCTTCTTCATATCCACTAGTACCATTAATCTGACCGGCTGTAAATAAATTTTCGATTAATTTAGTTTCCAAATTAAATTTAAGCTGAGTCGGATAAATCGCATCGTATTCTATCGCATAAGCATACTTTAAAATCTTCGCCTTTTCTAAACCAGGCAAACTATGAACCATCTTTTCTTGAACATCATAAGGCATACTAGTTGAAAAACCCTGTAAATAAATATCATCATAATATAAACTTTCCGGCTCTAAAAATAATTGATGTCTTTCTTTATCGCTAAACCTAACTATTTTATCTTCAATCGAAGGACAATATCTTGGACCAACTCCTTTAATATCAGATAACCCTCCATACATACTAGATTTATTTAAATTATCTCTAATAATTTTATGAGTTTCATCATTAGTATAAATTAAAAAGCAAGGGACTTGTTTATCTATATCATACATCGGTTCATTATCAAAACTAAAAGTGTGGTAAACACTATCTCCATCTTCTCTTTTTGCCTTCGAAAAATCAATACTATCTTTAGCTATTCTAGGTGGTGTTCCTGTCTTTAATCTTTTAATAATAAAACCTTTTTTAGCTAAATTATCACTTAAATAATTAGAAGGTTTCTCTCCATGAGGTCCTTCTCTATGACGAGTATCACCAACCATAATATCCGCATTCATATAAGTACCAGTCGTCAAAATAACCGCTTTAGCTTTAATCACTTTGCCATCTTCAAGTAAAACTCCACTTACTTTATTATCTGGAGTAAGAACATCTTTAACTAAAGCTTCTTGAATATCTAAATTATCTGTACTCTCTAAAGTTTTAAGCATATTTTTAGGATAAGTAATTTTATCAGCTTGCGCTCTTAAACTACGAACAGCCGGGCCTTTAGCCGTATTAAGCATCTTTATTTGCAGTAAACTTTTATCCGCATTATTTCCCATCTCTCCGCCTAAGGCGTCTATTTCTCTAACAACTATACCTTTCGCACTTCCACCAATCGATGGATTACATGGCATATCCGCAATATTATTAATATTTCCTGTAACAAGTAATGTCTTGTGTCCTTTGCGTGCACATGCTAAAGCAGCTTCACATCCCGCATGACCACCACCTACTACAATTACTTCATATTCCATACAAATCACCACCAAATACTAGAGATAATTTTACAACATCAAAAAAGCTTAGTCAAATAAATTAAATCTTTATTTAAAAATAATAAATTATATTGTATAAATTATAACAAATGGTTATAATTTATACAAGGAATGTTCAATAGTTGGGTGCGACCTTCAGTCTTTTATAAAGAATGGAGGTGATGCTTATGACAAAAAGAGAAAACTCTTTATTTGTTATAATTATCCTCCTATTTATTTTAGTATTTTTAATACTATTTAAATAGAAAAAGCACCTAACTCATTTTCATCAATGATTTAGGTGCGAACCCAAAATTGGTCGTGCTCAACATTGGAGTATTGAACATTCCTTTTTTATTTTATGAAGTTTCCTTCATCTATATACATTTTATCACAAATTTAACTTTATGACAAATTAGATATAAATTTTATTTTCCAACACAAAATCTACTAAATAATTGGTCTAACAACTCTTCGTCATAACTCTCGCCAATTATCTCACCTAGTAAATTCCATATATCCTTTAAATCAATTTCCACCATATCGATAGGATAATTTTCTTCTATACCTTTTCGAACCGCTTTAACGCTATCTAAAACTTTTCTAAGTATAGCCCCACTTCTCGCACTAGTTAAATAAGTTAAATCTGTTGTTTCTATTTTTTCTAAATCGAATAATTTTTTAATTTTATTACCTATCTCATCAATATTATCGTCGTTTAAAGCACTAACATAAACCACATTAGAAAGCTTATCATCATCAATTTTTTTATCTAAATCTGTCTTATTAACTATCGTAATATAATTTTTATCCTTTAATTTATCTAAAATCACTAAATCATCATGACTTAATTTTTCATTATAATTAACTACAAATAAAATCAAATCAGCTTCATCTATTAATTTTAAACTTTTATCTACTCCAATACTTTCAACGACATCTTCAGTTTTTCTAATTCCCGCTGTATCAATTAAATTCAAAATTAAATTATCTATTCTAAGCGTTGCCTCAACACTATCACGAGTTGTTCCCTGAATATCTGTAACAATCGCTTTATCTTCACCAATCAATCTATTAAGTAAACTGCTTTTTCCAACATTTGGCTTACCAACAATTGCAGTTTTAATACCATTTGTCAAAATCTCACCATTTTTACTTTCTTTCAAAATCTTATCAATTTTACTTTCAAGTTCACTTAAATTAGAATTGATCTTTTCAATTGTCATCTCTTCAATATCTTCATATTCTGGATAATCGATATTAACTTCAATATTTGCAATTATTCCTGCAAGCTCATCTCGGAGTTTACTAATCATATTAGAAACCTTACCACCAACTTGATTCAAAGCTATTTTCCGAGAAATATCTGTTTTCGAATTAATTAAATCCATAACACCTTCTGCTTCTGTTAAATCAATTCGACCATTTAAAAAAGCTCTTTTAGTAAATTCCCCAGGTTCAGCTAATCGACACCCATTAACAAGTAGTAACTCTAAAATCTTATCAGTTGTCATAATACCACCATGTGCATTAATTTCAACAATATCTTCTTTAGTAAAAGTTTTAGGCGCTCGCATAATTGTCACCAAAACTTCATCAATTCTTTCATCACCATCCATTATATAACCATAGTGAATAGTATGACTTGGGGCGCCTAAAAACTTCTTATTAGAAAAAATCTTACTAACAATTTTAATAGCATCAGTTCCACTAACTCTAATAATAGAAATTGCACCAACACCCTGAGCAGTTGAAATAGCTGCAATTGTATCATCCATAAAATCACCTCTTTCTAAATTTAAAAAATGTTTTTACCTTATGTACCATTCTAGCTAAACCAAAATATTTTGGTAACGCTTTTATATTTATAACAACATCCATAGAAAGTCTTTTATCTGCATAAGTAACAACCCAACCTTCTTTATATTTAGGCGGAATTATGTTGAGTGGAAACATATGTCTTTCGATTATGTTTGCCACTCTTTCGTTCATTAATTCAGGAAAAAACTTATAAGCATTTTCCATTGCCTCATGGGCATGAACAAAACCATGTTGTTGAAAAAAAGGAACTTTTTTATCTAAATTATCTTGCCAAGGTTTTGTATAAAAATCATGTAATAAGCCACCAATTGCCGCATCATGATAGTTCCACTTTCTTTTTTTACATATTCTATAAGCTAAATAAGATACAGCTAAACAATGTTCATAAAGTGAGCAACTTTCATGATGAACCCAATCTTTTCTCTTTTGAAATTCTCTAGAACCTAAAATAGGAGCTACAATATTTAAAAATTCTTCATCGCTTGCTATTTCTTTAGTAATATCTTTTTTACGCATGTTAAATTTTCCAACTCCTTTTCATCACATGTATTATAGCACACAAACTGAAAAAACGATAAATAAATTACCGTTTTTACTCATTCATAAATAAATTATTTGAATAAAATACTGGGTCACAAGTTAAATTAATATTCAATCTTTTTAAAGTATTTAAATCACCATTATAAACCATAAATGAAGCGTGAGCTTCCAAACTAGAAAGTTTATTCAAATTTTTAAGAGCTTCTTTAACTATCGGATTAGTTACAGAACAAATACTTAATGCAATTAATACTTCCTCTAAATTTAATGATCTTGATGAATGATTACTTAAAGGTTTTAATTTTATTATCGGTTCCAATACAGCTTTAGAAAGTAAATCGACCTCATCTGGAATATTTGTTAACTCTTTAATAGCATTTAAAATTAGACTGCTAGCTGGACTCAAAATTTCTGTTTTCTTACCGGTAATAATTTTACCATCAGGTAACTCCAAAGCAATAACTGGTAAATCAAAGACTTTACTCTTTTCCCTAGCAATCTTTATAACTGGTCTTTCCTCTAAAGGATTAATCTCAAGTTCATTCATCAAAAGCTTAATTCTTTTACTAACATCCTCATTAGAATCTCCAGTTTTATAATCACATAATGCTTTATAATACCTCCGAATTATTTCTTGTCTACTAGCCTCACAAACTACTTTATCATCATCTATAGCATATCCTATCATATTTACACCCATATCTGTTGGTGAATAATATATATCCTTACCAGTAATTTTATGAAGAATAGCTTTTAAAACAGGAAAAACTTCTAAATCACGGTTATAATTGACTGAAGTAATACCATACTTTTCCAAATGAAACGAATCGATCATATTAACATCTTTTAAATCAGCCGTAGCTGCTTCATACGCAACATTAACTGGATGTTTTAAAGGTAAATTCCAAACAGGAAATGTTTCATACTTTGCATATCCCGCTTTAACACCTCTTTTATATTCATGATAAAGTTGAGACAAACAAGTAGCTAATTTTCCACTAGATGGCCCAGGTGCCGTAACCACCACTAATTTTTTAGTCGTTTCAATATAAGGATTAGCTCCATATCCCTCATCACTTACAATTACATCCACATCGGTTGGATAACCTGCAGTCGGAGTATGAACGTAAGTTTTAATATTTCTTTTTTCAAGTTGATTTCTAAACTTTTTACTACTTTCTTTTCCACTATATAAAGTAATAACCACACTGTTAACAGATAAACCTAAATTTTGAAATTCATCGATTAACCTTAAAACTTCCATATCATAAGTAATACCATAATCAGCACGTATTTTCTTTCTTTCAATATCCTTGGCGTTAATACACATAATTATTTCCGTAATATCTTTTAATTCCAAAAGCATCTTTATTTTAGAATCAGGCTCAAACCCAGGTAAAACTCTAGAAGCATGATAATCATCAAATAATTTACCACCAAACTCTAAATAAAGTTTATCAAATTCATTTATTTTTTCTTTAATTTTTTTACTTTGAATTTCTACATATTTCTTATTATTAAAACCTTTTTTCATACCCCACCTCTATTATAAATAATAACACAAAGGTAAACGTATTTAAACACACAAAAAGAAGAACTTAATCCTCTTAACATTTTAATGACATTTAATTTGTAATTTTATATGGATCTGATTGAGTTCCACTTCCCATCAAAGTGATATTAGAACTTAAATATACTGCAGGACGAACTTGCATCCATAATTCACCCGAATTATCCCGATTACAATTGAATTGTCCATCCCAGTCCACTGCGCAAACAATGTTGGGATTATCTGTTCTTGCAGAAATAGTCCACCAACTTCCACCGTCAAACATCCAATTTGAATTGCGGCAAGATATATAATTTTCGTAATTGGTTTTATCTGTTCCACATAACTTCATATTTCTATTTGCCCTTAAGTAATCACTATGACTAACTAATCCTATTGTTCCTAGCCACGTTTGACTTTTTTCGCTTTCAATTTGACTATTCAAATCATCGTTATCCATAATTATAGTTCCAATATTCCATGTGTGAACCACTAGTTTATTTTTTTTGATGAATCCAAACTATTTAAATATTGCTCATTTAAAATTTTGTTTAACTCAGAGGTCTTTGCCCAATTTCGTACCATAGAATTTCCTATAGCACCATTATCACCATAATCTCTCAAATAAGCATTGTTAATAATTTTATAAGTTTCATCGGCTTCTTTAGAAATGATTCTCCATAAGCCTCCGGTATAATCTTGCCTACTAGTCAACGTACATTCTTCGCCTGAAATTATAAAATCCTGACACTCTTCTAAAGTATAAAACGGTGGAAATCCCTCATCCTCGCCATCAACTGTAACCACATATACTTCAATTGTTGTTTCTTCGCCAAATACTATATAATAAGTGCAACACTAAAAAAATTTAAATAAAAAAGTTATCTAATTTTTTTATTATCTAATGATTTTTTTATTTCAAAAGATATCCAGAATAAAGGAAAAATAAAAATAAATAAAATTAATACGTAAGCTCCACCAATATTATTAAAATTAAGAATTAAACTACCAACATAAGTAATTAAAAAGCGACCAAAAGCTTCAAACCAATAATATAATCCTACTGAATCAACTCTTAATTCAGGCTTACTAAATTGATTTATATAATCCAAAGCATATATTCTAAATTGATTGCGTGTAAATACTTGAAAAATTAATGCCAATAACATAATAATCAACAATATAAATGATGATAATTTATATACATAACATAATCCTGCAAATATCGAAGGAATAACTAAACAAAAAGTCATTATAATATAATTATTAGATTTTAACACCGGCTTTATTTTATACTGATAACGAGAAAAAATAAAACCAAAAATTGAAATAAATCCCATAATTATAGTACAAAAATTTACTGAAATACCAATGCTTTCTAAATAATTCATATTATAAGTATCATAAACCCCTAAAATTCCCCAAAAAATCATAGAAATCACAAAAATATATATAAATAATTTATTTTCTAAGACTAATTTACAATTATTTAAACTAGACTGAACAGAAAATTGTTCTCTTAAATTTTCAGTTTCTACACCACTAACTTGAAAAGAAATTATAACTGCAAATATATGAATAATTAAACAAATAATTAATGGTAAATAACCATTTAAAGAAAATAAAAATCCAGAAAATAAAGATGAAAAAACATTCAAAAATATAAAAGTACTTTGTCCTAATCCATAATATTTACCATAACTTTCAATTTTATCTTCTTGTTTTAATTCATTATATAAAAGACTTGATGAAGAAATATTTATAAAAGACCAACCAATTGCCTTTAATAAATAAGCTAAAACTAATACAGAAAATGAAGGAGCAAAAATAAAAATTAGCAAAGAAAAACAAACTAATATTGGACCAATTCTAAATGATGATAATAAACCAATTCTTTTTATAATATTAACAATAGGCATTTGAACTAATATTTTTAAAACAGAAAAAATTGATTCTAACAATAATATATTTTCGTATGAAATATTTTTAATTTGATTCAAAAAATAAACTTGAACAAATAAAAAAAACAAAAAATCATATGTTAAAGCAATATACCATTTTGTTAACTTTATGTTTCTCATATAAAATTTCATTCCTTTCAGCATATACAAAATAAAATACAATACAATATTATTTTAAAAATAATATCTAATTGCTGATAAATAAATTATTTATTCTTACACATATTATAACATATATCTTTTAATTAGAATTAAAGTTACATTTAAATTTTATTTTAAGCGTTCTTTTTATATTGAACTATAAAAAAATCACATAATTAATATACAAAAAAAGAAGAATTTAATCTTCCTTAATTTTAATAACTACATATCTATTAGGAGCTTCGCCTTCACTTTGAGTAGCTAAACCATCATATTCAGCAATTATCGTATGAACAATTCTTCTTTCATAAGAATTCATTGGGTCTAATTTAGCTTCTATCTTAGTTTTTAAAACTTCTTTTGCTATCTTTCTAACTTCTCTTTCAATATTTTTTTCTCTCTTAGCTTTATATCCAGAAATATCTAAATTAACCTTAATATCAAAATTTCCATATTTTCTAAGTGATTGTCTTAAAATAGTTTGAATAGCATTTAAAGTTTTTCCTTCTTTTCCAATCATCACTCCACTATCATCAGCAACAATAATAGCAGAAATAACTCCATCTTTTTCATTAACTTCCACATTAAACGAAGTATTCATATTATTAGCTAGGTTATTCAAAAAATCCTTAACATATTCTTTAACATCATATTTTGTTACAACATACGCTGCATACTTTTTCTTGCCAAAAAACCCAGCCTCTCCTTCTTCAATATACGAATAAACTTCATTTGAATTAACATTTAACTCTTCTAAACACTTATTTAGCGCTTCTTCTTTGTTTTTTGATTCGTTTTTCACTACCTCTAGCATTTTCTTTCATCCTCCTAATCACTTCTGCTTGAATAATGGTAAATAAACTACCAGTAATCCAATATAATATAATACTTGTCGGCATTGTAAATGAAGTAATTACAATAAATACAAGCATCACATTCATCATTATCTTCATTTGGTGTTGTTGTTCTTCGCTACCACTACTAACACCAGAATTTAACCTGAATGAGAAGAATGTTGTTAAAGCTACTAAAATTGGTAATAGTAAATAAATCCAACCACCATTAGTAAAGCTATCTAAAAATACTGAAAAATCAAAACTTCCTCCAAACAATCTAACAAAAGGACTCATTCCTAAATTAAATCCTAAGAACTTTCCTTCAAAGACAATAGGTAATCTGTTTAAACTTTCTAAGAAAGCAAAGAAAAGTGGCATCTGAATAAAAGCAAATAAACAACCAGACATTGGGTTTATATCATACTTCTTATATATACCCATCATCTCTTGTGCTTTCATCATTTGATCTTCTTGACTCTCACGTCCACGATATTTTCTTTCTAATTTTTCTAAATCTTTTTGAGCAAACTTCATATTTTCAGATTGCAAAGCTGATTTTTTACTAATTGGAAAAATAATCAAACGAATAATTAAAGTAACTACAATAATGGCTAAACCATAATTACCAAGTATCTCTCCAACCTTAATAATAAACCAACTTAAAGGTTTAATAAAAATTGTTTCCCAAATTCCACCATATTCTCCAGAAGCCGGTGTGAATTTATCACAACTTGGAAGTTTATCAATATCTACATCATTTTTTTCATAAGTCTTGATAACATCTTTATTTGTTGGCTTACATAATATGTTAGAAGCTAATGTCTGCCCTGTAGTTGCCTCTTTAACTAGATTACCATCTTTATCTTTCACATATGTCGTACACCCAGACAGCGAAAGTGTCATCAAACCTACTAATAGTAGTAGTCCTATTTTTTTACGCATCTTTTCGCTCCTTTACTAATTTTAATTTTTTTAAAGCAAAATTTAAATTATCACGCATTTCACTAAAACTTCGATCTAAAATGCCTTTACCAACTATTATAATACAATCAAAATCATTTTGATAGTCATTTTGTGAAACAATTGCTTTAATCTGTCTTTTCACACGATTTCTTGTTACCGCATTGCCAACCTTTTTACCAACCGAAAATCCAAACCTATAAATAGATGGTTCCCTTTTATCTATATATATAACATAATCTTTATACTTAAAAGGTCTATTTTCTTTAATGATTCTATTATAGTCACGATTTTCCTTAACTATATTAATTTTTTTCATTTGGCTCCCCTTAAATTACTAATAAAGCCACTGCATAGCCAGCAGTGGCAAATTAATGAGATAATACCTTGCGGCCTTTATTTCTTCTTCTACTTACAATACCGGCTTTCATACGCGCAAAAAATCCCATTTTTTTACTTCTCTTACGAGTATTTGGTTGAAATGTTCTTTTAGACATTGGTTACACCTCCTAATTAATTTTCACATTGCTTAATAAATTATATAGATAAAAGTAACATTTGTCAATTTATTAAACTAATTTATTCACAAAAAATTGCATAAATTATACCAAAAATTGTTAAAAAAAGCAATAGTCGAGTTTTCCACAGTAAAAAATTTTCAGATTTTATCCACTTTTTATTTCCACATCGAAATGTCATATATTATAAACTATTTTTTCTATTTTTCAACATATGTGTAAAATAATAATTTATGCACAAAAGTGCAAAACTATTTATCCACAATTTGTGTGGAAATTCTACAAAAACCGCTATTTTTCGACAAAAAAAGTCTGTTAAAAACTTTTTTTCGTTTTTTCCACAGTTTTTATGGAAAATTATGTAAATTTATTGTAAAATGAATATAGATTGTTTATAACTATGGGGGTAGTAGTATGGATTTAGAAAATATGTGGTCCGTTTTTTTATCTAAAATTGAGATAAAATTAAAACCTGTTTTATTTCAAACTTGGTTCCAAGACACAAAATTAATTGATTTAAATAATGAATATGCCATAGTTGAAGTACCACTAGATGTACATAAAAAACATTTGCAAGAAAACTATGGAGAAATTATTAAAGAAACATTTATGGAAGTTACTGGATCTATCTTTAAATTTAAATATGTTACTCCAGATGAAGTAACCGAAGATAAACCCCAAACTGACGTAGCCGAAAACAATGAAGCTATTTTTGAAAGTGGACTAGATAATAAATACACCTTTGAAAATTTCATTTCTGGTGAAAGTAATAAATTTGCCAAGGCTATCGCTCTTGCCGTAGCTGAAAAACCAGGTGCAATGTATAATCCATTATTTATATATGGAAAAAGTGGCTTAGGAAAAACCCACCTTATGCATGCAATTGGTAACTATATAATGGCTACATCAAATAAAAAAGTTCTATATGTCACCAGTGAAAAGTTTGTCGATGACTTTCTTAATATATATAGGAAGAATGAAACAAGTAATTTTAAGGCTGTGGATAACTTTAAAAGAAAATATCGTGATATTGATGTTTTAATGATTGATGATATTCAATACTTAGAAATAGCTAGTAAAACACAACAAGAATTTTTCAACACCTTTAATGAATTACACACTCAAAACAAACAAATCATTATCTCTTCAGACCGTTCACCTGATGATTTAAAAAAACTAGAAGAAAGACTAAGAACAAGATTTAACTGGGGATTAACTATTGATATCTTACCTCCAGATTTCGAACTTAGAATGGCCATTTTAAATAAAAAAATCGAAGCTCAAGGCATTGGCAGCTACGTTCCTGAAGAAGTCAAAGAATATATCGTAAGCAACTGTACAACTGATATTCGAAAACTTGAAGGAGCATTAACAAGAGTCTTTGCTTATGCTACAATAATGAATGGTTCTGAAATTACCTTAGATCTCGCTGTTGAAGCCTTAAAAGATTATATTGGAAAAAATATTATATCTAGAAATAAAATAGATCAAGTAATTCAATTAGTTGCAAATAACTATAATATTACTGTGGAAGATATCAAATCTAAAAAAAGACTTTCAAAAATAGCTGTCCCAAGACAAATTGGTATGTACATTTGCCGCGAGCACCTAAAAGAATCATTACCAAAAATAGGTAGTGAATTTGGCGGAAAAGACCACACAACCGTAATGCACTCAGTAGCTAAGATAAAAAGAGAACTAAAAAAAGATAAAAACCTCGAAGTGGAAATATCTAAAATTATCAACCAGATAAAATAGTGGATATTGTTAATTTTTTCCACAGTTATCCACATGGTGTAAACCGTGTAAAATGCCTTTAATTACAGTGTAAAGTTATACTTTTCCACCTTTATCCACATCAATAATAAGAAATAATATTTAAAATAATAAAAACAAAGGAGTGATTTGTTATGAAATTAGAAATTAAACAAAACGTTCTTTTAGAACATCTAAATTATGTCATAAGAGGAATATCAACTAAAAATTTAAGACCTATTTTAAACTGTATTAAATTTGAACTAACTGACGAAGGATTATATTTAATGAGTACTGATAGTGAAATATCTATTAAAACCTTTATCGATAAAAAAGATATAAATAAAATTGATACTACAGGAGAAATAGTCGTATCAGGAAGATATATATATGAAATAATCAGAAAACTTCCAGATGAAACAATAAACCTAGAAGAAGTTATTGATTCAAAACTATATATAACAACCAATAACTCATCATTTACTTTAAATTGTAGTAATGTTAATGAATTTCCAGATTTAGAATTAGAATTTAATCAAAATCCAATTATTTTAAATCAAAAATTATTTAAAACAATTATAAACCAAACATCATTTGCTACATCAACTAGTGAAACAAGACCTGTTTTAACCGGTATTAACTTTAAAATCGAAGGAAATACCTTAGAATGTACCGCAACCGATTCATATAGATTAGCTGTTAAAAAAATCACCTTAGAAAGTAATGCTGTGGAAAACTCTAATATTATTATTCCAACTAAAAACTTAAATGAATTAGTTAAACTTATGAATGAAGATGAAGAAAATCTAGAAATGCATATCTTTGCTAACAAAGTTGTCTTTAAATTTGGCCAAATAACCATGATGACAAGATTAATCAGTGGTACTTATCCAGATACTTCTAAATTAATTCCTGAAACATATGAATTAACAATGAAAGTTAAATATGATGATTTATATAGTGCTATCGATCGTGCATCCCTATTAACTAATGAAAGTGATAAAAATACTATTAAATTTGAAACAACTAATGATACAGCTATAATTTCTTCAAATATTCCAGAAATAGGAAATGTTGAAGAAAAAATTATTGTGGAAAAAGATAATGATAGTGAAATAAAAATAGCCTTTAATTCAAAATTCATGATGGATGCCGTAAAATCACTTGAATCAGAAGAAATAGAACTAATGTTCAATGGAGAAATTAAACCTATAATTCTTAAAAATGTCGAGAGTGATGACTTAATTCAATTGATTTTACCTATAAGAACTTACTAAAAAAGTTCTTTTTTTTAAAAAAATTACCTTTGTCGACAAAATGTGGCAAAAATCGACCTAAATTATGAGTATAAGAATATTGTCTTTTAAAGACGAGGAGGATTTATGCTTACAGAAAAGTATGAAATTAATAGTTCTACATGCGCTCTTATACCAAATAGTGATTTTTCCACAAGAATAATCGAAACTTACAATATTATAAATGTCCCCTATTCTGTCTCAAACATTATCGATTATAGCTGTGCTTATTATGGAAGTTCATTCAAAGGAAGATTATGTGGTTCAAAAAGTGCCTTAGGTAGTAAATATAAATTACCTATTATTATTGAAGAATCTAGAGAAATGATCTTTTTCCCAACCACATCTTATGAAAGTGATACTTGCGCATGGATATCATTAAAAAATATTTCCAATTATAAAAGAGAAGAAAACCACGTAAAAGTACTTTTCCACAATAATACATCTATTGACTTAAATATTTCATATGAATCTTTTGAAAATCAGGTATTGAGAGCTACCAAATTACTATTAATTTTAAAAAGTAGAAAAAAATAATAAAAAACTACTCTAAAATAGGCCTGATTTCGCCTATTTTTGCGTTTTTAAGCCCATTTTGTGGTATAATGGTTATGAGGTATAGGAGTATGTAAAGCACTATAATTTAAAAATAATAGCTAAAAAATTAGGTAGTGAGGTAAACATGGTCATAAAAACACTAGATATTCAAAATTTTAGAAACTATTCATCTTTGAAATTAGATTTAGATGATAAATTAAATATTATCTATGGTCCAAATGGCCAAGGAAAAACTAATTTATTAGAGAGTATTTATATTTTGGGCTGTACTAATTCCCACCGATCATTTACCTCAGACAATTTAATTAAATCTGGTGAAGAAAAATCTACTATTAAAGGAAAAC
Organism: Candidatus Coprosoma sp.; assembly: GCA_963928595.1. Classification (GTDB taxonomy): domain Bacteria; phylum Bacillota_I; class Bacilli_A; order RF39; family UBA660; genus Coprosoma. Next base: position 19,525 of record CAWVFK010000007.1, read on the forward strand.
TTATAAAAGATATTTCCTATAATTTAGAAATAGATTTCACAAAATCAAAAAAACAAGTAAAAATTGATGACAAAGTCGTTACTAAACTTACAGACTACATAGAAAAGATGAATGTCATAATTTTTTCTTCTGAAGATTTGGATTTAATTAAAGGAAGTCCTGGTGAAAGACGAAAATACTTTAATTTAGAATTATCTCAATTATCGATTAATTATTATAGTGCTTTAAATGATTATAATAAACTTTTAAAAATCCGTAATGAATATTTAAAAGAATTAAGCTTAGATATGCCCATCGATTTAAATTATTTTCATATTTTAACTGATTATTTAGTTAATAAAAGTATCTTTATTTATCAAATGCGAAATAAGTTTGTGGAAAAATTAAATAAAATTTGTCCACCTATATTTGAAGAGATTGCTAATATTAAAGGTTTTAATATTAAATATCATCCATCTATAGAACTTGAAAATTTTGATAAAGAAACAATTAAAAAAGCTTTAGAAGACGCTTATAATAATCATTTAGAAAAAGAAATAAAGTTTAAATCGACTTTATATGGCCCTCACAGGGACGATTTCTCTTTCAACATAGAAGATAACAACTTAAGAGAGTTTGGCTCTCAGGGCCAGCAAAAAATGGCTGTAATCGCCTTAAAACTATCTGAGATAGAAGTCTTCAAAGACTTTAAACAAACTAGTCCTATTATTTTATTAGATGATGTCTTTAGTGATTTAGATAATAAAAAGAAAAATAATTTATTAAAACACATTAAAGGCGATATGCAAGTAATAATAACGACAACTGACCTAGATAGTATTGATGAAAAACTCCTATCCAAAGCTAAACTTATCCATATTGAAAATGGACAAATACTCGAAAATGAGGTGAAAAAATGAACGAAAAAGAAGAACACTATGACGTGTCCGATATTCAGGTTTTAGAAGGTTTAGAAGCCGTTAGAAAAAGACCAGGAATGTATATCGGAACAACCGATGTTAAAGGCTTACATCATCTAGTATGGGAAATTGTCGATAACAGTATTGACGAAGCTTTAGCTGGTTTCTGTGATGCCATTGAAATAGTTATCAATAAAGGTAATTCTATAACTGTAAAAGATAATGGACGTGGAATCCCCGTTGGTATTCACCCTAAAACAGGCTTATCAACCGTTGAAACTGTTTATACTGTCTTACATGCTGGTGGTAAGTTTGGTGGTGGTGGATATAAGGTTTCTGGTGGACTCCACGGAGTTGGAGCTTCAGTCGTAAATGCCTTATCAAGCTGGACAATAGTAACCGTTTATCATGAAGGTAAAATATATGAAGCCAAGTTTAAAGATGGCGGACATATTGATCAAAAATTAACTATCATTGGCGACTGTGATCCTAATAGAACTGGAACAACAGTTACATTTAAACCAGATGCTGATATTTTTGATACAGATATATTTGACTATGAAACTTTAAAAGTTCGAACAAGAGAATTAGCTTTCTTAAACAAAGGTTTAAAAATAACCTTAAGAGATGATCGTGACGATGAAGATACAACTGGAGAAACCTTCCATTATGAAGGGGGTATTAGTGAATACGTTAAATACCTAAATAAAAATAAAACTCCAATTCAAAATGATATTATTCATTTAGAAGGAGAAGATGAAGGCGTTTTCTTTGAAGTGGCTATGCAATATAATACTGGTTATACTAGTAATATCTATTCTTTCGTCAATAACATCAATACTCATGATGGTGGAACTCATGAAGAAGGTGTTAGAAGAGCTTTAACCCGTGTTTTAAATAGTTATGCTAGAAAAACCGGCATGTTAAAAGATAAGGACGACCCTTTAAGTGGCGATGATGTAAAAGAAGGACTAACTATGATAGTTTCTTGTAAACACCCTAACCCACAATTTGAAGGACAAACTAAAGGTCGTTTAGGAAACTCAGAAGTTAGAAAACTAGCTGATAAAGTTTTCTCTGAAGGTTTTGAAAGATATCTTTTAGAAAACCCAGAAGAAGCTAAAATAATTGTGGAAAAAAATATGACAGCAGCTCGTGCTAGAGTCGCTGCTAAAAAAGCCAGAGAATTAACCCGAAGAAAAAGTGACCTAGATGTCATTAATTTCGGTGGAAAACTAGTAGATTGTAAAGATAAAGATCCCGCAAAATGCGAAATTTTCTTAGTCGAGGGAGATTCGGCTGGTGGATCAGCCATTAAAGGCCGTGATTCTATGACTCAAGCTATTTTACCTTTACGAGGAAAAATTTTAAATGTGGAAAAAGCTAGATTAGATAGAGCTCTATCAAATGAAGAAATAAGAACTATTATAACTGCTTTTGGTACCGGAATTGGTCAAGAATTTGATTTAAAAAAATTAAGATATCATAAAATAATCATCATGACCGATGCCGATGTCGATGGTTCTCATATTAGAGTATTATTACTTACCCTATTCTATCGTTTCTTTAGACCTATCATCGAAGCTGGACACGTATATGCGGCTCAACCACCACTTTTCTGTATTAAACATGGAAAAACAATAAAATATGTTTTAAATGAAGAAGAAAGAGATAATTATCTCGCATCATTAAATCCTAATACTAAATATGAAATTACTCGTATGAAAGGTTTAGGTGAAATGGATGCTGAAGAATTAAATGAAACTACAATGGATATAAATAAACGAGTACTAAGAAAAATAACCTTAGATGACGTTATGGAAGCTGATGAAGCCTTTTCTAAACTTATGGGTGAAGAAGTCGGACCAAGAAGAAAATTCATCGAAGAAAATGCTACATATGCTGAAACAATAGATGTATAGGAGGTAACTTATGGATCACACAAGAGATAGATTAGAAGAAAATAACATTGTAAGTGAAATTGAAACATCATTTATTGAATATTCCATGAGTGTCATCAAATCAAGAGCTTTGCCTGACTTAAGGGATGGATTAAAACCTGTACATCGTCGTATTTTATATTCAATGTATGAATCAGGATATACTCCAGATAAACCACACAAGAAAAGTGCGAAGACCGTCGGAGAAGTAATGGGTAATTATCACCCACACGGTGATTCAAGTATATATGAAGCTATGGTTCGTATGGCTCAAGACTTTAGTTATCGTTATCCATTAATCGATGGACACGGAAACTTTGGTAATATTGAAGGATATGGGGCCGCAGCCATGCGTTACACCGAATCAAGATTAGCTAAAATATCTTTAGAATTATTAAGAGATATTAATAAAAATACTGTGGATTTCACTACAAACTATGATGAAACAAGAAAAGAACCAACTGTTTTACCTTCTCGTTTCCCTAATATTTTAGTTAATGGAACAATGGGTATAGCTGTTGGTATGGCAACTAATATACCACCACATAATTTAGGTGAAGTAATTGATGGATGTATTGCTTATATTGATAATCCAGACATTGATACCGATGGATTAATGCAGTATATTAAAGGACCAGACTTCCCTACTGGCGCAACAATTTTAGGAAATAGTGGTATTAAAAAGGCCTATGAAACTGGTCGTGGAACAATCACCATTAGAAGTAAAGCTACAATTGAAGAGAAAAATGGTCGCCATTATATAATCATTGATGAAGTTCCATATGGAGTTAATACTTCAGATTTAAAAGATAAAGTAGCCGAACTTGTTCATAGTAAAGTAATAGATGGTATTTCAGACTACCATACAGACTTAAAAAATGGTATTAAAATAACTATAACATTAAAGAAAGATGCTAATCCACAAGTTGTTTTAAATAACTTATATAAACATACACAATTCCAAACAACTTATGGAATTATCCTATTAATGCTTGATAATAATACTCCAAGAACTCTAGGATTAAAAGACATTATTTCAAAATATGTTGATTATCAAAAAGAAGTTATTATTAGAAGAACAAAATTTGATTTAGATAAAGCTGAAAAAAGAGTTCATATCTTAGAAGGATACAAAATAGCTCTTGATAATATTGATGATTTCATTCAAATTATTAGAGATGCTAAAACTGATGTTGAAGCTAAAACTAAGTTAATTGCTAAATATAGTCTAACTGAAGCTCAAGCCGAAGCTATTCTAGAATTAAAATTACGTCGTTTAACCGGCTTAGAAAGAGAAAAAATTGAAGCTGAATTAAATGATTTATTAGAAAAAATTAAATTTTATAAAGAAATTCTTGCGTCTGAAGCTAAAGTATTAGAAATTATTAAACAAGAAATGTTAGAAATTAAAAATAAATATGGCGATGAGAGGCGTACAAACATCGATATGACAGCAATTGACTACATTGAGGATGAATCACTCATACCTGTGGAAAACATCGTTGTAACGCTAACAAATAAGGGTTATATTAAACGTATGAATAGTGAAACATACAGAACTCAAAATCGTGGCGGTGTTGGTATAAAAGGTATGACCACAAATGAAAATGATTTTGTGGAAAAAATCATCTCAATGAGTACCCATGATTACTTAATGTTCTTTACAAATAAAGGAAAAACATACAGAATTAAGGGTTATGAAGTACCACAGTACAGTCGTCAATCAAAAGGTCTTCCAATCATTAACTTATTACCTTTCGACAAAGATGAAGAAGTTACTGCAATGTTGAAAATTGATCAAAATGAAGAAAATAACAATATTGTATTTTGTACACAAAAAGGATTAATTAAACGAACTGCTATATCAGAATTTGAAAATATCCGAAAAAGTGGAAAACTTGCTATATCATTAAAAGAAAATGATCAATTAATATCTGTTAAAAAGACTTCTGGAAATGATGAAATAGTTATAGCTGCATCAAATGGTCGAATGATTAGATTTAATGAATCAGAAATAAGAGTAATGGGTAGAACTGCTTCAGGTGTAAAAGGTATTGATCTTGGTGATAGTATATGTGTAGGATGTGAAATAGCTCAACAAAACCAAGAAATACTTGTCGTAACTGAAAAAGGTTATGGAAAACGTACAAATATTGAAGAATATCGTATGACACATCGTGGAAGTAAAGGTGTCAAAGCCTTAAATATTACTGATAAGAATGGTAATATCGTATCATTTAAATTAGTAAGTGGAGATGAAGATCTAATGATAATTACCGATAGTGGAATAATTATCAGACTACCAATAGGACAAATCTCAACAACTGGTAGAGTTGCTCAAGGTGTCAGATTAATTCACTTAAAAGATAATCAAAAAGTAAGTAGTATTGCCCTACTCGACAAAGAATCTGAAGAAGAAAGCATTGATTCTGCAGAAAATACTGAAACTAAAGAATAAAACAATGTTTCACGTGAAACATAGGTTAACAAGAATAAATTATAAAAAACAATATAGTCTATTTTTATAATAAAACAGATATTAATAATTATTATTAAATGTTAAACATTATTAAAACAAATATATAAGATTTATTAAAACATTTTTCCACAGTATACAATGTTTCACGTGAAACATTGTATAAATTTAGTAAAACTTCTTTATTAATATGTATTTTTATACAAAACAATATATATAACTTATTATTACAAGCAAAAAAAATAAATTAATCATTACATTTTTATAAAAAACGATATTAGTTATTATATATAGGCCACATAATTATAAAAAATAAACATTTAAAATTTATCCACAGTACTAATGTTTCACGTGAAACATTAGGTAGAAATAAAATTTATAACAAAAATATAATTATTATATAAAGTGATATCTCCTATTTATTTCATAAAGTAATCATTTATATATTTATTACTATATAAAAAACAAATTATTAAATTTATAATAATATAAAAGTAAAATAGTTTTTCCACAACATCAATGTTTCACGTGAAACATTGATGATAAAATATATAATTTCAATTAAAATATTTTTTAAATAATTTTATTGAGTCAAAAATAATAATCAATAATATTTTTTATAAATACTTCAAGTCCAATAAATCATGTATTTACTAAAATATGTCATTTGATAAAATGATAAATCAAAACTTTTCCACAGTACTAATGTTTCACGTGAAACATTGGGTAAAAAAATAAAATATTAAAATTAAATCATATAAATAACCATTTATATTTACTTATAGGTACAACTTATTTATTAATATCAATAAATAATAACAAACATAATATAAACTACAATTAATTTCTGTAGATTCAAAATTTATAATTGTTATTAAACATAAATATATTATAATAATAAAATAACTATTAAATGTTCTCCACAATATACAATGTTTCACGTGAAACATTGTATAAATACATATAAATATATTTAAAACAAAATTATTTGATATATATATTAACTTATATATCTTTTTTAAATTAATTATTTTATAAATATTCTATTTTTTATAATAAATAAAAAAATTTTATATTAATATATTTAAATATTTAATAATAGCTAATGTTTCACGTGAAACATAGGAAAATAAAAAATATTGTGGAAAACTAGTAATATAATATCTTTTTAGTTGAAAAAAATTATTAAATATTATAATATATACATGGTACAACATTTATGACTGAACCAGGTCAGAATCGGAAGATAGCAGCCTTAAGGTCCTCTAAGTGTGTGTACCTTTTTATTTAGGTGATTATTATGGATAAATATATGGAATTAGCACTAAAAGAAGCTGAAAAAAGTATAAAAACAGATGACGTACCAATAGGCGCCGTAATTGTGGAAAATTCTCGCGTTATATCCAAAGGACATAACACTAGAGAAAAAACTCATTTAATAACAAGACATGCTGAAATAAATGCTATTGAAAAAGCCTGTAAAAAAAAGAAAACCTGGCATTTAGATAATTGTATATTATATGTTACTTTAGAACCATGTAAAATGTGTTTAGAAGTAATAAAACAAGCCCGAATTAAGCAAGTTGTATATGGTGCTAAACAAGAAAAAATAAGTAATTTAAAAAATCCAATACTAATTCAAATGGAAAATGTGGAAAACTCTAGTAAATTATTAAGAAACTTCTTTAAAAACAAAAGAAAATAAGTAAATTATCCCATAAAATGTAATAACTTATTTTCTTTTATTGTGGATAAATATGGTATAATTATAAGAAGTAGAGGTGATAAAATGTATCAAGCTTTATATAGAAAATATAGACCAAAAACATTAGATGATGTATATGGACAAGATGTTATAGTTAAAATTATAAAAAATTCTATATTAAATAATCAGATCAACCATGCCTACCTATTTGCTGGTCCAAGAGGTACAGGAAAAACTAGTATTGCGAAAATTTTTGCAAAAATTATAAATTGTGAACACCCAGTAGACTGCAAACCATGTGGAAAATGTGTAAGTTGTACTCAAGAAAACAATAGTGATATTATAGAAATTGATGCTGCTAGTAATAATGGTGTTGATGAAATTAGAGAATTAAGAAATAAAGTAAACTTATTACCTGCTTATGGAAAATATAAAGTTTATATAATTGATGAAGTTCATATGCTTACTCAGGGTGCATTTAATGCCCTTTTAAAGACACTAGAAGAACCACCAGCTCACGTAATCTTTATTCTAGCAACCACAGATCCACATAAAGTAATTGAAACCATATTATCAAGATGCCAACGTTTAGACTTCAAAAAAATAAGTACTGAAGCAATTGTGGAAAACTTGAGTGTCATTGCTAAAAAAGAGAATATTGATATCGAAAAAGATGCATTAACTGAAATAGCTAAATTAGCTGATGGTGGAATGCGTGATTCAGTTGGAATGTTAGATCAAGCACGAGCTTATACAGAAGGAAAAATCACCATTAATGATATTCACGATATAAATGGGACTTTAACGGATAATGATTTAAGAAAATTGCTAGAAAATATTATTGATAATAAATTAGATGAAATATTAGAAAAAATTGATAAATATAATGATCAAGGCAAAAATTTTGTGAAATTATTAGAAGAATTTATTGATTTTGTTCGGAATATTCTTCTTTATAAAGAAGCTCCAAAATATTTCAAAGAAAGAAAACAAAATATTGAAAATTATGAGCAAATTGCTCCAAAAATATCAATTAAAGAGTTATTTTTAATTATCGAAACATTAAATAAGTACTCATTTGAAATGAAAAACAATAATAATAGTAAATTATTATTTGAATTAGCTTTTATAAAAATTATTTCTGATAAAAACAATGTGATTGTGGAAAAAAACGAACAAAAATCCGAAAATTTATCAAAAGTACCAGAAAAAAACAAACAAATTAAAGAAAAGATTATAGAAAAAGTGGAAAATTCACCAAAAAATGTGGAAAATTTCACAAAAAAGCAAACAAAAAGCGAACAATTATCCCCTACTTCATTAAATGAATCTGTAAAAGATGCGAAAAAAATTCAAAATGCAAAAAAAATAAATGATAAATTGCATTCAAATATTGAACAAATAAAACAAATAAGAATTGATAATACTTTAGCTAAATTTAATAAAAAAGAATTAAAAAATATAATTCCAGCTTTAGAATTACTCAATGATCTACTAATAAATCCAGATTATAGTCATGCTGCTTCCATTTTATTAGATGGTACTTTGAAGGCCGCCAGCGACGAAAATTTAATTTTTGTTTATAAAACGAAAAGATTATCGGATTTATTTAATGAAAATTTACCAATTCTCGAAGAAACTATTGCCAAAATTTTAAATAAAAAATATAATTTAATTGCAACCAATTTAGATGAATGGGAAACAATAAAAAATGATTTTAATAATAAATTAAGACCATTTATCTATAAAGAAGAACAGTTTAATTTAGAAGATATCTTTAAAGAAGACGAATCAGAAGATAATATTCAGTCAATGTTTGAAGATATAATAGAATATAATTAAAAGAAAGAAGGAATGAAAATGAATATACAAGCTATGATGAAACAAGCTCAAAAATTGCAAAATGATATGATGAAGGAAAAAGGACAAATTGATGAGAAAATATTTGAAGGAAAATCATCTTTTGTTACAGTAAAAATGAAAGGTACTAAAGAAGTAATTGAAGTTAAAATAGATGCTGACAATTTAGAAAAAGATGACATAGAAATGTTACAAGATATGATTTTAGTTGCTGTAAACGATGCTAATCGTCAGATTGATGAAGAAACTGAACAAAAAATGGGAAAATACACTAAAGGAATGCCAGGTCTTTTCTAATGAATTACCCTAAAACAATTTTAAATTTAATTGAATGTTTTAAGAAATATCCAGGTATAGGTGAAAAAACTGCCGAACGTTTAGCACTCGCTAGTATAAATATGGATAGTGATATTGTCGCTTTATTTAGTAAATCTTTAAAAGATGGTAAAACTAAAATAAAAAAATGTTCTAGATGTGGCAGTTTAACAGAAGAAGATTTATGCCAAATATGTACAGATAAATCACGTGACACCTCTACTCTATGTGTCGTAGAAGAATGTAAAAATGTCATTTTATTTGAAAAAATTGGTTCTTATAAAGGAATCTATCATGTCTTAGGTGGATTAATTTCTCCATTAGAGGGAATTAATCCTGAAGATATACATATTGATAAATTAATAGATAGAATAAAAAATGAAAATATCAAAGAAGTAATTCTTGCTATAAAACCAAGTGTTGAAGGAGAAACAACAGCTCTATATATTCGAAAAATGCTAGAAGGAACTGATGTAAAAATATCTAAAATTGCTCACGGAATTCCTATGGGAGCAGATATCGATTATATTGACCCTTTAACACTAGAAATGGCAATTGAAGATCGTACAACTATCTCATAAAATTAGTTTAATTATTATATAATTTATTGAGGTGTTTCATGCTTAATAAATTATTTAAATTAATAAAAAAATTTATCATGAGTTTTTTCATGTTATATGGATATAATGTCATTGTCCCAGCTACAGCTATTATTCCAATTAACTTTATTACAGTACTATTAATTACAATTTTTAGTATTCCCGCATTCATATTTTTGATTATAATAAGACTCGTTGTCTATTAGGAGGATTTATTGATGTTAGATGGTTATAAAAATTCACAACCAATAGTATATAAAATATTAAAAAATGCCATCATGGATGACAAATGTTCTCACGCCTATTTAATTGAAACAGGCGGTTTTTATGATTCATTTAATTTTGTCATGTCATTTGTTAAATCCCTTTTATGTCCATTAAAAAATTTGAAAAAAAATAACTGTGGCGATTGTCATCAATGTGAAGTCATAGATTCAGGAAATTTTCCGGAAATAGATGTTATTGCTCCAGATGGTCTTTGGATAAAAAAAGAACAACTTCAAAATCTTCAAAAAGAATTTACCACTAAAGCTCTAATTGGCAATAAAAGAGTGTACATTATTAAACAAGCTGATAGATTAAATAAATCAGCTGCCAATTCTATATTGAAATTCTTAGAGGAACCTGATAACAATATTATAGCTATTTTAATCACTGATAATATTTATAGTGTTCTAACAACAATTAGATCTAGATGTCAAATTTTAAGATTAAAATCTACTGACATATCTAAAGAACCTTTAAACACAATTCAAAAACTAAAACAAATTATAACTATTAATCAAGATAATAAAACTGCTGATGAAGAAGAAAACATGGATTTAAAAATTCAAAAAGTTATTGATTTTGTTAATTACTTTGAAAAAAATCACTTAAATACCCTACTTTATATAGGAAAATTATGGAACGATTATATTACAAGTAAAGAAGAAATTGAAATAGCTTATGAAATAATGATAAACTATTATAAAGATATTTTAAATTATATATTAAATAAACCTCTAGAAATTTTTGAATTAAATAATGATATTAAAATGATTAGTGAAAATAATACTCAAGATGAAATATGTCGCAAGATAAATAAATTGGTTGAGTTAAAAGAATTAATAAAATATAATATTAATTCAAGTCTTTTAATGGACAAACTTATTATGAGTTTGGAAGGAGAGATATGATGATTGAAGTTGTAGGTGTAAATTTTAAACCTCATGGACAAGTTTATTATTTTGATCCAGGAAGCTTAAAATTAAAAGACAATATTACAGTTATTGTTGAAACTGAGCACGGGCTTCAATTTGGAACTGTAGTAAAATCCAAAGTTGAAATATCTTCTTCTAAAATTCAAGGCAAATTAAAAAAAGTTATAAGAATTGCCAATAAAAACGACTACAATAAACATCGAAAAAACATAAAAGATGCTTCTTTAGCTTTAAAAAATTGCCGAAAAATAGTAGAGCGTGATGGAATTAATATGCATGTCATAGATGCTAGTTATACCTTTGATCGTGATAAATTAATTTTTAGATTTTTAGCTGATAATCGTATTGATTTTAGAGAATTAGCTCGTGAACTCGCCTCTATTTATAAAGTCAGAATTGAATTAAGACAAATAGGTATTAGAGATAAAGCAAAAGAAATTGGTGGCTATGGACCATGCGGTCAAAAATTATGTTGTGCTAGATTTTTAAAAGACTTAAATGCTGTTTCAATAAACATGGCCAAAAACCAAAATATTGCTTTAAATCCTAGTAAAATTAATGGTGTGTGCGGAAGACTTATGTGTTGCTTAAAATATGAAGATGAATGTTATGAAGAATGTCGAAAAGGTATGAAAAAGATTGGTGATAAGGTTAAGACTGAACACGGTGAAGGAACTATAACCGGTTTAGATATTCTAAGACAAAAATATAAAGTAAATGTTCCAAACTATGGCATGGTAGAAGTTGATAAAAATGAGAGTAACTAATTATTTATTAGGTTATGAAAACCTTAAAATAATTCAAGATAATGAAATGTTTAACTTTTCTTTAGATTCAGTATTACTTCCTAACTTTATCACTATAAATGAATCTACAAAAAACATATTGGATATTGGTACTGGTAATGCGCCAATACCTTTAATTTTATCCGAAAAAACCAAAGCTAAAATAATTGGTTTAGAAATTCAAAAAGAAGTCAGTGAAATGGCTAAAGAATCAGTAAAAATGAATAATTTGGAAAATAGAATAACCATTATTTGTGAAGATGCCAAAGAATATGCTAAAACTGCCACTCCAGAATTTTTTGACATAATAACATGTAATCCACCATATTTTGAAGTTAAAGAAACTTCTAAATTTAATAAAAATGACTATAAAACAATTGCTCGTCATGAAGTGACTTTAAATTTAAATGATATTCTTAAAATAGCTAGAAAACTTTTAAAAAATGGTGGAACCATTGGCTTAGTTCATAGACCAGAACGTTTAATTGATATTCTAACCACCATGAGAGAAAATAATATTGAACCAAAAAAAATAAGATTAATTTACCCTGGTAAAAACAAAGAAGCTAATATTCTATTAGTTGAAGGCAAAAAGAATGGTAAAAAAGGTTTAAAAATTTTACCTCCTTTATATAGCCATAATCCTGATGGCAGTTACACAGATGAAATTCAAAAATATTTTAAGTGAGATGATATAAATGATACAAAAAAGTTATGATGGCTCCCCTACTTTATATATAGTGCCAACACCAATTGGAAACTTAGAAGACATAACAATAAGAGCCTTGAATATTTTAAAAGAAGTCGATGTAATATTTGCTGAAGACACAAGAACTACAAAACAGTTACTAAATCATTTTGATATAAATAATAGATTAATATCTAGTCATTTGTATAATGAAGAACAAAATGAAGAAAAAGAAATAGATTACTTAAAAGAAGGAAAAAACATTGCGGTTGTAAGTGATCGAGGAACTCCAGTAATAAGTGATCCAGGCTATATTTTAGTAAAAAACGCTATTGAACATGGGTATAATGTTGTATGTCTTCCAGGACCTACTGCTGTTATACCAGCTTTAGTTATGTCTGGGTTAAGTGGTGGACCATTTACTTTCTATGGTTTTTTAAATAGTAAAAAAAGCAAAAGAAAAAAAGAATTAGAATCTTTAAAATCTAACCCCTATCCTATTGCCTTTTATGAAGCTCCTCACCGTTTAATGAAAACCTTAAATAATATTTATGAAATATTTGGTAACAGAAATGTTGCTATTGTTCGGGAAATAAGTAAACGATATGAAGAAGTTATTCGTGGAACTGTGGAAAACTTGCTTAAAACTGTGGAAAACATAAAAGGAGAAATAGTAATTGTCGTTGAAGGCAATCATGAAAAACAGAGATTTGATAACCTATCTATCAAAGATCACGTTGATTTATATATTGAAGATGGTTTAACTCCAAATGAAGCTATAAAAAAAGTCGCTAAAGAACGTGGGGTTCCTAAAAGCGAAATTTATAATGAATATCATAATTTATAAGGTGTATGCCTTATTTTTTTTGTAAGCATTTAAAAAGTACAAAAAACACAAAATGTGCTATAATATTATCGTCAAAGAAAAAGAAGGTGAGATTCATGAGATTAATCGTTGGTTTAGGAAATCCCGGCAAGGAATATGAAAACACTAGACATAATGCGGGTTTTAAATTTATAGATAAATTTGCCAAAAGCCAAAATTTAGATTTTAATAAAGAAAAATTTAAAGGTTTATACACTGAATTTAATTATAAAGGTGAAAAAGTAATTTTATTAAAACCTCAAAAATATATGAATTTATCAGGCGAAGTAGTCGTAAGGTTTAAAGATTTTTTTAAGATAAATTTAGAAGATATATTAATAATTTGTGATGATTTAGATACAGAACTCGGTAAATTAAAATTAAAATACAAGGGTTCAGCTGGTGGTCATAACGGTTTAAAAAACATCGAAAGTAATATTCACTCAAATGAATATAAAAGAATAAAAATAGGTATTTCAAATAATAAAGATCATGATAGAATTGATTACGTTATTGGAAAGATGCCTAAAGATGAACTAAATATTTTAGAAAAAGTAACTGATAAAGCTCCAGAAATCATTATGGACTATTTAAATCTTTCATTTGATAACCTTATGAATAAATATAATAGTATGGAAGTGATAAAATGACTTTCCTAGATAAAATATTTGATAAGGTTGATTCAAATGAATTAATAGGTTTAAATAACGAATTAAAAAGTATTTATATTTATGAAAAATTCAAAAACAGTAATAACTCGGTTATTCTAGTAACTTCAAATCTTCACGAAGCCGGATTAATTTACAACTCACTTACCCACTATACTGACAAAGTATGGTTTTTTCCCATGGATGATTTTATAACCAGTGTTGCTATTGCTGTCTCACCTGAATTTAAAATAACTCGTTTAGAAACAATGAACTCTGTTATCAATGAAGAAAAAGCTATCATTATCACTAATCTTATGGGTTATTTAAGGTTTTTACCTTCAAAAGAAAAATTCAAAAATAGTAAAATTAATTTAAAAGCTGGTGACTCTATTGATTTAGATAATCTCATTGAAAAATTATTTAATCTAGGCTATCGCCGAGAAACAACTGTTAATATGACTGGTGAAATAGCTGTCAGAGGTTACGTTATTGATATCTTTCCAATTAATAGTGATAACCCAATTAGAATAGAATTTTGGGGTGATGAAATAGATTCTATCCGCACTTTTAATATTGAATCTCAGCTAACCATCTCAAAAATAAATGAAGTAACTATTTTTCCAAACACTGAAACCCTTCTTGAAAATTATAGTTTTGAAGCCAAACATCTTGAAATGCAGAATGAAAAGAACATTACTAATATTGCTGTATATTTAAATAACCCAATTACTATTTATAATAATTTTCATACCTTAATGGTTAACTATGATCTGCTTTTAGATGAAATGAAAAACTATAGTATTAGTATTGATTTAGATCCTAAAACAAAGTACATGTTTGCTTTTGATGAAGTAAGAGATAAAGATGCGATTATCTTTGAAGAATTTCATAACCAAACTAAAAATAATAAATCAAAAGTATATACAAAAGTCGATATTGAAACATTCCCAAAAGATAAAAAACAAATTAATGATAGATTAAATAACTATTTAAAAACTGGTAAACAAGTAATTATTTGCTTAGATAATCGTTATCAAGTCAATAAACTAATCGATTTTTTAGAAAATAATAATTTAACTTTTACTAATGAAAATGAATTATTTCCCGGAAAATTAAACTTAATTGTTAAAAAAATAAACGGCGGTTTCATAACTGATGATTATATTGTTATAACTGAAAAAGAATTATTTGATAAACATGAAGAAAATAGTTATAAAACAAAATTTAAATATGGTACTAGAATTAAAGACATTACTAAATTGGAAATTGGTGATTATGTCGTTCATGGTATTCATGGTATTGGTAGATATGACGGTTTAAAAACCATTGTCAAAAATGGTCTAAAAAAAGATTATCTGACTATTACTTACCGTGATAATGATAAATTATACATTCCTGTTGAAAAACTAGATTTAATTACTAAGTATTCATCTGGTGATGCCTCTATTCCAAAACTAAATAAATTAGGTAGCCATGAATGGCAAAAGACCAAAGCCAGAGCTCGTAAACATGCGGAAGATATAGCCGAAGACTTATTAAAAATGTATGCGATAAGAGAATCTAAAAAAGGTTTTGCTTTTGATAAAGATGGTCCAGAACAAATTGCCTTTGAAAAAGAATTTGATCATGTTGAAACCCCTGACCAATTAAGAGTAACCGAAGAAATTAAAAAAGATATGGAATCAGACAAACCGATGGATAGATTATTGTGTGGTGATGTTGGTTATGGTAAAACCGAAGTTGCTTTCAGAGCTATTTTTAAAGCAATCATTTCTGGTAAACAAGCAGCCATTTTATGCCCTACCACTATTTTATCTTCCCAGCACTTTCAAAATGCTGTCGAACGTTTTAAATCATTCCCAGTTGATATTGCTCTATTAAATAGGTTTGTTTCTCAAAAAGAAACTAAAGAAACTTTAGAAAAACTAGAAAAAGGCCAAATTGATTTATTAATTGGCACGCATAGAATTTTAAGTGATGATGTAAAATTCAAGGATTTAGGACTGCTTGTAATCGACGAAGAACAACGTTTTGGGGTTAAACACAAAGAAAAAATCAAAGAGTATAAAAATAATGTCGATGTCTTAACTTTATCTGCCACCCCAATTCCTAGAACCCTACAAATGTCGATTGCAGGGATTAGAAGTTTATCTTTAATCGAAACCCCACCAGTTGACCGCTACCCTATTCAAACCTATGTCTTAACCGAAAATAAACAAATTATTAAAGATGCTATATATAAAGAATTGGCTCGAAACGGACAAGTATTTGTCCTATATAATAGAGTTGAAAACATTGATATCGAACAAGCTGAACTACAAAGATTAGTTCCCGAAGCTAAAATTGGTGTTGCCCACGGGCAGATGAATAAAAATGACCTAGAACAAGTCATGATGGATTTCACCGAAAAAAAATACGATGTTTTACTATGTACGACCATTATTGAAACCGGTATTGATATTGAATCAGCCAATACTTTAATTATTATTGATGCTGATCACTTTGGTCTATCACAGCTATATCAAATAAGAGGACGAATTGGCAGAAGTAATAAAATTGCCTACTGCTATTTGATGTATGCTCCAAATAAAGTTTTATCCGAAGTTGCTACCAAAAGATTAAAAGTAATTAAAGATTTCACCGAATTAGGTAGTGGTTTTGCCATTGCTATGCGTGATTTATCAATTAGAGGAGCTGGTGATATTTTAGGTAGCGAGCAAGCAGGTTTTATCGACAGTATTGGTATCGAATTATTTATGCAAATGCTTAATGAAGAGGTTGCTAAACTTAAAGGTGAAAAAACAAAAGAAGAAGAAAATAAAGACATGCCACCACTTATAGATGTTGCAACCTCAATTAATGATAGCTTTGTTAGTGATGAAGATTTAAAAATCGAAATCCACAAGAAAATTTGTAGTATTGATTCTTATGAATCATTAAATGAAGTAAAACAAGAATTAGAAGATCGATTTGGTAAACTTTCAGATGATTTAATTATTTATATGCATGAAGAGTTATTTGAAAAAGAAGCTCAAGAATTAAATATTCAAAATATTAGACAAACCAAAAATTCAATTGAAATAACTCTAGATAAAGAGTTAACTAATAAAATTGATGGTGAAACCTTATTCTTTGAAACTTCAAACCTCTCTAGAATGTTCAGATTTAGTATGAAATTTGGTAGATTAGTTATAACTTTAGATACCATTAAATTAGATAAACATTTTGTTTATTATTTATTGGACTTTTTAAGAATTTTAAAAAAATCTATAAAAGAAGAAAAGTAAATATATAAACATTAATAAAAATTTGACACAAGGTAAGAAAGTTGCTAATATATTACAAAAAAAAAAGAAAGAAGGGGGTACCCATTAAAAAGCTTAGATATGACGAAAGTTTCAACATCAATTTAAACAGAATGAAGAGAAATGAATTTGATAAATATAGTTCAAAAAGAAAGATTAAGCTATTTACTAATGATGTTAAAGTTGCCATTTTCACTGCACCGACAACCTTTGCAATGGGTCTTTGTATGCCACAAGATGAATTAGCTTCAAATTGCTTATATATTATTAGTGGTTGTGCTATAGTATATGCTGCTGCTACTCTTTATTCACATAATAAAGAAAAACAAAAAAGATTCACATTAAGGTAAATCTTTTTTAATATAAAAGTGATTCTTAAAATCGAATCACTTTTTAAATGTATTAATTATCCATATAATTCATAAGTTTTGGAACAATTTGTTTTTTACGAGAAACAAGACCTTCGAAGAAATGACCTTGCTCTATATTCTCCATTCCAAATGAATTAGAGAAAATATCCTTTGCTTTATCATTGAAGAAAATATAAGAACCATTTTTCAAAATATCAGTAACAAATAATGCAATAGCTGTATATCCTTCCTCAGCTTCTTCATTTAACTCACTAATAAACTCATCTTGTTTACTCATAATCTCTTCAGTACTCATAGTTGAAACTTGACCAATTCCCACTTTTTGGTTATCCACCATAAAGTTTTTAAAGTCACCATGAATAATTTCTGAAATAGATTTTCCTTCCATAGAAGAACCAGCTTTAAACATTTCCATACCGTATTCTCTATAATTTACACCAGCAATCTTACTTAATTCTTCTAATGCTTCTTTATCAACTTCAGTTGTTGTTGGTGAAGTAAGTAATAATGTATCAGATATAATACCAGACATCATTAATCCCGCATACTTCTTAGGAATTTTAACATTATGCTCTTTAAACATTAAATATAAAATTGTCTCAGTACATCCAAGTGGCATATTTCTAAAATTAATTGGCATATTCGTACCAATGTTTCCAATTTTATGATGATCAACAATTTCAATAATTTCAGCTTCATCTAATCCAATAACACTCTGCTCTTTTTCATTATGGTCAACTAAAATAACTTGTTTAGGATGACGACTATAAGCCATACTAACTCTAAATACTCCTAAACATTTGCCATCATTATCGACAACTGGATAATTACTATATTTCTTCTTATTAGCTAAATCTAAAACCTCACCCAAAGCATCGTTTTCGTTAATATGAATAATCTCTTTAGTTTTCATTTTAGTTTTAATATAGTTACTTAATACCACTAGATTAGCAGTCGTTAAACCATCGTGTTTTGTACTAATAACATCGACATGATTTTTCTTAGCTAATTCTAAATGTTCCTTCTTCATTTTAACCCCATTAGTTAAAATAATTATAGATGCACTATTTTCAACCGCATATTCGATAATACTATGACGATCACCAGTAATCAAAACACTCTCCTCATCAATTTTAATATTCTCCTTAAAAGTTGTACTTCTATAACTTGGTGAAATAATATTACCTTTAATTTCTTTATCGAATCTTAAAATTTCTTTACCATTTAAAGCCTCAAGTAAATTATCATAAGAAGTATCAATCTTTCTTAAATCATTATTAATTAAGTTGCTCGCAACATCTTTCATTGAAACCGCACCCTTGTACATACCTTCACTATCGACAACTGGGATTGTTCCAATGCTAGTTTCATTCATATATTTGTAACCTTTAAAAATTGAATCATCTTCATGTAAAAAACAACCTTTAGTATATTCAACATCTTTAACCTGTAATCTTACATCATTTAAGTATTTAGGACTATCAAATTTAAAATAATCTAAAGCAAACTTAGTTTCGTTATTTAAATCACCTAAAACTCTAGGTTCAGTGTCCATACCTAATTGATTTTTTAAATAAGATAAAACAATTGCCGAAGTTACACTATCAGTATCTGGTTTTTGGTGTCCAAAAACTAAAACTTTACTCAAGTAAATCTCCTCCTTATGCATAAATTATAACATGTTTTTCTTTATATTTAAAGTATAAATCACATATTTAAGTACATACTAACACCTAGAAAGAGGGGAAAAAATGAAATTAGCTGGAATAGTAAGAAGAATTGACGAACTAGGAAGAATAGTTGTTCCCAAAGAAATCAGAAAAACTCTCCATATCAAAAATGGTGAAAATTTAGAAATATTTATCAATGATGATACCATTGTTTTAAAAAAATATTCTGAACTTGGTAATATGCAAGAATTAAGTGATACTATTACCGAAACCTTAAATAGTACTTTAAAAGCTAGTGTCTTAATATCTGATACCGACAAATATATAAGTATATCTGGACCATTAAAAAAGAAATACTTAAATGATGAAATCAGTGAAACCATTTTAAAATATATAAACGATCGCAAAACCGTTATTTTAAAAGATAAATCCATAAACCTAACTAAAGATAAAAGCGAAAATGAAAATATTTTTATAAGCCCTATTATCTCCAGTGGTGATGCTGTTGGATCAATCATTGTTATAAGTAAAAAAGAACTAAACAGTTGCAATATCGAATCTATAAATCTCCTTTCAAAAGTTTTGGCCAAACATATTGAATCATAAATGAAAACATGCTATAATGTAACCAATAAATGCGCTGAAAGAAAGAAAAGTAGGTAACTTTATAGAGAGTTTATGGTTGGTGGAAATAAACAAGGTAACTACTCCGAATGGTTCTGAAGCAGTCTAGTCGATATGTAGGCTAGAACGGTTCACATCCGTTATATGTTTGAGGTAAGCTATGCTTATAAATTAAGGTGGTACCACGTTCAAAACGTCCTTATTCTAAGGATGTTTTTTTAATTTTAAGGAGGTAAAAATATGCGTAAATTTGAAAAAATATCTTTAAAACAATTTATAAAAGATACAAACCTAACTGAAAAAGAATATAATAAAATAATCTTGCCTCATCGCGCTACTGGAAATAGTGCTGGTTATGATTTCCACATTTTAGAAGATTTAATCTTAAAACCAGGTGAAATAAAAAAAGTTCCAACGGCTATCAAAGCTAGTATGAATCATGATGAAGTATTAATGCTATATATTAGAAGTAGCTTAGGTTTTAAATATAACTTAAGATTATGTAACCAAACTGGTATTATCGATAGTGATTATTATAATAATGAAAATAATGAAGGTCATATCTTCATTGCCATTCAAAATGAAGGAAAAGAAACATTAAATTTAAAAGCTGGTGACAGATTTGCTCAGGGCATTTTTATGAAATATTTAACTGTCGATGACGAAACCCAAATAAACAATGTTCGTCAAGGCGGTATGGGAAGTACAAATTAAAGGAGGAATAAATTATGAAACCAAAATTTTATATAACAACATCTATTTTTTACGCATCATCTAAACCACATATTGGAAACACATATGAAGGAATTTTAACAGATGCTATTGCAAGATACAAAAGAATAATGGGCTATGACGTAATATTCACAACCGGTACTGATGAGCACGGTGAAAAAGTTCAAAACAAAGCTGAGGAAGCTGGTAAAAGTCCTCAAGAATATGTTGATGAAGTATCACTAGAAGTAAGAAGAATTGATGACATCATGAATATTAGTTATGACAAATTTGTCAGAACAACTAACCCACATCATGAGGAAATAGTTGCTAAAATATTTAAAAAATTATATGACCAAGGCGATATCTATAAAGGAAAATATGAAGGATTGTATTGTACGCCTTGTGAATCATTCTTCACTGAAAAAGAATTAATTGATGGTAAATGTCCAGATTGTGGAAGAGAAGTTCACAAAACAAGTGAAGAAGCTTATTTCTTAAAACTAAGTAAATATAATAAATGGTTAGAAGAATACATTGAAACTCATCCAAATTTCATAATACCCGAAAGTAGAAAAAATGAAATAATGAATAATTTCATCAAACCAGGTGTTCAAGATTTATGTATTTCTAGAACTTCATTTGATTGGGGCATTAAAGTTCCATTTGATGAAAAACACGTCATCTATGTTTGGTTAGACGCCTTAGTAAACTATATTACATTTATTGGTTATGATCCAGATGCACCTACTGAAGAATTCAAAAAATATTGGCCTGCCGATGTTCACATCATTGGTAAAGATATTTTGAGATTCCACACAATTTATTGGCCAGTCATTTTAAAAGCCCTAGACTTACCAATGCCAAAATGCATCTTTGGTCACCCATGGATTTTATCATCAGATAGTGATAAGATGAGTAAATCAAAAGGTAATGTTTTATATGCTGATGACTTGGCTAACCTATTTGGAACAGATGCCATAAGATACTATGTCTTGCACGAAATTCCATATGGATATGATGGAAATATTGGTTATGAATTAATAATCGATAGAGTTAATTCTGACCTTGCCAACACTTTAGGTAACTTAGTAAATAGAACCATTAGTATGTCACATAAATACTTTGATGGCGAAGTATTTAAACCGACAGCTTTTGAAGATATTGACAAAGATTTAATCGAAAGCGCTAAAACCTTAGGTGATAGAATTGAAACTAAGATGAATGATTTAAAAGTAGCCGAAGCCATTGAAGAAATAATTGAATTATGCCGAAAAAGCAATAAATACATCGATGAAACAACCCCATGGCTTTTAGCTAAAGACGAAACTAAACAAGCAAGATTACAAACCGTTTTATATAACTTGCTTGAAACTATTAGAATTTGTAGTGTTTATTTAGCTGCTTTTTTACCAGAAACTGCTGATAAAATATTCAAGCAATTAAATACCCAAAACCGTTCAGTAGAATCTACTAAAACCTTTGAAGGTATGGATCCAGGTATTAAATTAAATAAACCAGAAATTTTATTTGCTAGAATAGATAAAGATGATTTTGCTAAAAAATTACAAAATTAACGTAAATTGTTGTAAATTGTCGTTAAAAAACTTCTATAAAACCTTGCCTATTAAATAAACCATGTGTTATCCTTAAAGAGGACGAATAAATATTAGAGAGGGATAAACATGACCAAACATATTAGTGGTATTGGTGTGATGTTTGTTTTAATAATAATTTACTTGAGTATAAATATTATAAATAAATTTAACTATCTAGATTTAGCCTATCTATTATTTATGATTACTTGCTTCATTAGATTTATCTATATCAAGAAAATTGAACACAAAGAGGGACTTAAATAGTTCTTCTTTTTTTCATAAAAATGTTATAATTAAAAAGGTGATGAAATATGATGATCGACACCCACTGTCATATCAGTAAAGAAGATTATGAAAACCCAGAAGAAATCATAAAACACATGGAAAACAATATAATGATAGTAAGTACTGCTAGTCCACAGGATATTGAAGAAATAATTAACCTCTGTGAAACCCATAATAATATCTATGGTACTATCGGTATTCATCCAGAATTTGCCGGCACCTACACCGAAGAAGATTTAAAAAATGTTGAAAAATACTTAACGCATCCTAAAATCGTTGGTGTTGGAGAAATCGGATTAGACTATCACTACACTAAAGAAAATAAAGAAAAGCAACAAGAATTATTTATAAAACAAATTAATCTCGCAAACAAATATCAAAAGACCATAGTCATTCATAGTCGAGATGCCATAGAAGATACATATAATATAGTAAAGCAGTACAAACATAAAGATACAAAATGTAATATGCACTGCTTTAGTGGTAGTCTAGAAATGGCTGAAAGATTTATTAAGTTAGGTGTAACTCTTGGTATAGGAGGTGTTCTAACCTTTAAAAAAGAAAAGAAACTAAAAGAAATAGTTTCCACCTTAGACATTCGTAATTTTGTCTTAGAAACCGATAGTCCATATCTAACACCTGAACCATTAAGAGGTCATAAAAACGAACCAGTAAATATTAAATATGTCGCTGCCAAAATATCCCAGTTAACGGGTATAGAATACACAAAAATCCTTGAAATTACAACGCAAACGGCTTGCCGCCAGTTTGACTTAAAGATATAAATATGGTATACTTTAAATGGTTTCAATTTTGAAATATGAGGTGAAATATGAAGAAAGATCACCTGCGATATTTAGTAGTACCACTATTAATAAGTCTACTAACTATCACAGGGTTAATCACATCTGGTAACCTAATTTCAGAAACGAAATTTGAAGTAAAAAATTTAAACCAGACTAAAAATTCTGTGGCTTTAACAAAAGTCCTAGAATATGATACAGTCAAAACTTATAACAGTAAAATCCCTACCGGTGTAACTATTACAAAAGAAGAGGGGCATAATGGACTAGCATACATCGATGAAGAGAATAATGAACAAATCATCGAAAGTCCAAAAAATGCAGAAATCGAAATTGGAACTGGTGACAAAGCCGATTATGTAGGTAAAATGACTGGTTATGGTGCTGACTGCGCAGGGTGCTCTGGAGCTGGAACTCTAGCTTGTAAAACCGAAAGTGGTAGTTATTATAGTCTAACTAGAGATGGTATGACTTATAATGATGACGAATATGGTGAAGTTAGAATTATAGCTGCTGCTTTAGATAAATTCCCATGTGGAACTATTATCAAAGTAGATAATCCAAACTTAGGCACCTTTAACGCTATCGTCTTAGATACTGGTGGAGCAATGAAAAATGCTTGGGAAAGTGGTATAGTTCACATGGATTTAGCCTATGTAACCGAAACAGACCCTGCAATTCATTTATCTACAAGTTCTAACGTTAAATATAGCGTCCAAAGATGGGGTTGGTAAAACCTCATCTTTTTTCTTAATATTTTCTTAAAATACCTTAATAAATAATTAAAAAGCCTTATAATTAAAGTGTTTTGAATTAATATTGCCTTAGAGGTGAAGGTTGAAAAAAACATAATTAAATTGAAACATGCAAAAGGAGCTCAAAAATAAGAAATTTTTTTGAACTTAAAGTAAGTCAATGA
>CAWVFK010000008.1:0-19315 GCA_963928595.1 Candidatus Coprosoma sp.
TATGGAGAAGCCTTAGGTTTCTGTGAAGTAGAAAAAGCTTACCGTGAGGTAAGCTAATGTCAAAATTTATTTTGGCATTTTGTTCTATTTAATTATTAAAAACCATGTATTTATTGATGGTAATAAAAGAATTGCTGCAACATTATTTATATACTTTTTGAGTTTCTATGATATTTTATATAAAGATGGAAAAAAAGTAATTGATAATAATACATTGGCCGCTCTTACACTTTTAATAGCTGAATCAAATCCAAGCGAAAAAGATGTTCTTACTGATTTGGTTATGAACTTTTTGGTAGTTTAGGGCTAATTTTAAAAAATTCTTGCATTTTCCTACAATTTAATGTATATTATTAGTGGTACTTATTTCTCAGATGTAAAGAACTCCATCTTTATATCTTAGATTTAAGCGAATATTTTGATAAAGGAGGATAGAACATGGCTTTAAGTAAAGAAGAAAAAGCTAAGTTAGTTAAAAAGTATGCCAGAAAAGATGGCGATACTGGTTCAGCTGAAGTACAAATTGCTATTTTAACTGAAGAAATTAAAGAATTAACTGAGCACTTAAAAACACATATTCACGATTATCATTCACGTCGTGGTTTACTACAAAAAGTTGGTAGACGTAGAAGCTTATTACAATACTTAATGAAAAAAGATGTTACAAGATATCGTGAAATCGTAAAAAGTTTAGGACTTAGAAAATAGTAGACACTCTTTTTAGAGTGTCTTTTCATAGAAAGGGACATAGATGTATGAAAAAAACGTTTGAATTAGATTTTTATGGGAGAAAAATAACCATCGAGAATGGTGAAGTTGCCAAACAAGCTGATGGAGCAGTTCTTGTTAGATATGGTGATACGGTTGTTTTATCGACAGTTGTTGTGTCTAAAGAAGCAAGGTTACTTTCTGACTTTTTCCCATTAATGGTACTTTATCAAGAAAAATTATATTCAGTAGGTAAAATTCCAGGAGGTTTTATCAAAAGAGAAGGCCGTCCTAGCGAGGCAGCAACCCTTGCAGCTAGAATGATCGATAGACCAATGAGGCCACTTTTCCCAGATGATTTTAGAAATGAGGTTCAAATAGTAAATACTATTTTATCAGTTGATCCAGATAATTCACCGGAACTTGCGGCATTACTAGGTTCATCTATTGCAACATCAATTAGTAAGGTTCCATTTAATGGACCAGTTGCTGGAGTTAAAGTAGGCCGTGTTAATGGTGAGCTTGTTATTAATCCGACTACAGAACAGTCTGAAATTTCTGATATCGATTTAACGGTTGCTGGTACTGGTGAAGCTATTAATATGGTTGAATCATCAGCGAAAGAGGTTAAAGAAGAAGATATGTTAGAGGCTTTGATGTTTGGTCATGAAGCTGTTAAAAAATTAGTGGAATTTGAAAATACTATTGTTAAAGAAATTGGTCAAGAAAAAATGGAATATGAAAAATTAGAAATTTCTGATGAACTAAAAAAAGAAGTTACTGATTTAATTAAAGATGATATTGATAAAGCTTTAAGAATTAAAGATAAGTTAGAAAAATATGCTGCATTGGATGAGATTAAAGATAATTTAATTAGTAAATATGAATCTGAAAATGGGGATATGCATCCAGATGATTTAGAACAGTTAAAAGCTAAACTTGTAATTATATATAATGAAGTAGAGTATGAATTATTTAGGCAGATTGTTGTTAAAGAACACACACGTGCTGATGGCAGAGCAATGGACGAGATTAGACCGTTATCTGCCTCAGTTGATTTCTTGCCTAGAACACACGGTTCAGCATTATTTACAAGAGGGCAAACGCAAAGTTTATCTGTGACTACTTTAGGGGCTTTAGGAGAACATCAAATATTGGATGGACTTGGACTTGAAGATTCTAAAAGATTTATGTTACATTATAATTTCCCACAATTTTCAGTTGGTGAAACTGGAAGATATGGAGCACCAGGCCGTAGAGAAATCGGTCATGGCGCACTTGGTGAGAAGGCATTATTACAAGTTATTCCATCAGAAGAAGAATTTCCTTATACAATAAGGGTTGTATCTGAGATTTTAGAGAGTAATGGTTCATCATCACAAGCAAGTATTTGTGCGGGATGTATGAGTTTGATGGCAGCTGGAGTTCCAATTAAAGCACCGGTTGCGGGCATTGCAATGGGATTAATTACTCATGGTGATGATTATACAATTTTAACTGATATTCAAGGAATGGAAGACCATTTAGGTGATATGGACTTTAAAGTTGCTGGTACTAAAAATGGTGTATGTGCTTTACAAATGGATATCAAAATTAAAGGTATTACTAGAGAAATATTAAAAGAAGCTTTAGAACAAGCTAAGAAAGCTAGACTTCAAGTTTTAGATGTTATGCTTGGAGCTATTAAAGAACCACGTAAAGAAGTTAGTCAGTACGCACCTAAAGTGATGACATTTATGATTAATCCAGATAAGATTAAAGATGTTATTGGTAAGGGTGGCGATATGATTACAAAAATTATTTTAGAATCTAGTCATGTTAATTCAGTTAACGATATCAATGCAGTTAAAGTTGATTTAGAAGATGATGGTAGAGTTGTTATTTATCATACTGATAAAAATGTTATTGATGAGACGGCTAGAAGAATTAAAGATATTGTTCGTGAAGTTGAACCTGATAAGGTTTATACTGGTAAGGTTGTTAAGGTTGAAGAGTTTGGCTGCTTTGTAGAACTATGGCCTGGATGTGAAGGTTTAGTCCATGTTTCACAATTAGATGTTAAAAGAGTTGAGAAACCTAGTGATATGGTTAAAGTTGGTGATGAAATTTTAGTTAAGTCACTTGGTTATGATAAAAAAGGTCGACTTAATTTATCTAGAAAAGAAGTTTTAAAAGCAAGTCAACCTGATGAGAAGAAAAAGGATAAAAAGAAAGAAGTTAACGAAGAAAAATAATTACTTATTGTAAATTAAAAGTTAAAACAAGTGATTTATCGAAAATGTTACTTGTTTTTTTTTTTTTTGGTTTATACTAGTTTTGTAAGATAAAGGAGAAAGGAAAAAATGAAAAAAGGATTAAATAGTAGACAAAGAAATTATATAATAGCTGGACTATGTATGATATTAGTAATAATGGGAGTAGGATATGCGGCATTTAGTAGTCAGCTTAGAATAAGTGGAACAAGTAATGTAACAAGTAATTGGAGTGTAAAAATAACAGATATCCAAAGTAAAGTAGTAAGCGGAACACCAGCAAACGCATCAGCCCCAACACACACTGATACAACGGCAACCTTTAGAACAACACTAACAAGTCCAGGAGATACGATGCAGTATGATGTAACGGTATCAAATGAAGGAGATATAGATGCAAAATTAGATAAAATAACTATTCCGGAAAGTACAAATCCAGCCATAGGGTTTGAAGTAAAAGGAATAGAAGAAGGATCATTATTAGAAGCAAAACAAACAGCTTTGCTTACAGTAACAGTAAAATATAATGATGTAACAGAGCAACCGTCAGATTTAACCGCAGATTTAGAAGTAACCTTAGATTATAGTCAAGCCCCAGAAGGATATGTGCCACCTGCACCATCAGAATCAATCGGAGGCCAAGATGTAGAACTAGTAGAATCAGGGGATGGACTATATGAAGATAGTTATGAGGCAGGAAGATTAATATACCGAGGTCAAAACCCAGATAACTATATAACATTTAATGGAGAGCTTTGGAGAATAATAGCTAAAGAGGCAGATGGAACATATAAAATAATTAAAAATGATGTTCTAGCAAATCGAGCATTCGATGAAGCAAATCATAGAACAACAGAGAAAAATAGTTATTGTGATAATCCACGTTACGGTTGTGGAGTATATGCAGCAGTTGATGGAACATTTTCTTCACCAAGCGGATCACAAAGCGGAACAGTAACCGAAGATTCATCTATAAAAATATATTTAAATGATGATTATTATGTAAATAATATAAATGCAACTGCAAAAGGACAAATGACTTCTCATACATTTAACATAGGAGCAGTAGAATATTTGGATGAAAGTGGAGCCGAAGCAGATAGTATAGAAAAGAATATGGCAGGAGAGAAAATGTACACATGGACAGGTAATGTAGGATTAGCCAATGTATCAGATATATTAAAAGCAAGTACTAATCCACTATGTAAATCAGCAACCGATAATTTTGATAAAGCAATGCAAGAATCTCCAGTGGTGACATGTAATTCAAACTATTTATTTGAAATCATCCCAGATATGGCAGGTTATTGGACAATAAATGCTTCTTCTCGCGAGTCTGGTGGCAATTCGCGTATTGCTTGGAATGCTGTACGAGGTAGTGGTTTTGTTGGCGTAGCTGGCAATTACGCCTCTTATGATGCCGCTTATGCTCCCCGCCCAGTAGTCTTTTTGAAATCTAATACTACTTTGTCAGGAAGTGGAACTTCAGAAGACCCATTCACCATAGTGTAATAAACACACAATAATAAGAATAAATTAGTAAAGGCGAAGCCTTTATAAAAGGACCAGTTTGCTAGGCAAACTGAGTCCTAAAATACCGCTTTTTGTGCGAAGCAAGTGAAGAGCGGGGATGATTATAGAATATTTAAAATATTAAGGGGTAATATTAATAAGTGGAGATTTGAATCATAGTTTATGAATATAAGCTAGTGTGTAATTAAAAACACACTGGTTTTTTGTAAAAAAGCGTCAAATTTATTTGGTTACTTTTGTTTTTACTTTAAAAATGATATAATTGTTATGTAATAATGGAGAGGATATCATGGCGAAGAAAAAATCAAGAAAACAAAAGAAGGAACAACCTTCTTATAGTATAGAACTTAAGGGAATAGTACTTATCTTAATTATGATAATTGGGTGTTGTCCTTTTGGCGTTACGGCCGATGTTATCAAAGGGTTTGCTGGTTTTATTGCTGGTGGATGGTATATTTTACCTTTAGTGGCGACAGGTGCGGCTGGAATATATATGATGGTAAAAAGAGAAAAACCTGATTTTTTGACATCAAGATTAGTAGGTTTATATATTTTAGTTTTAGGTATTTTGATTTTATCACATACGGAATATATAAAACAGTTGGGGGCTGATGTTTCGGCTTGGGAGATTATTACAGCAACTATTGATAATTTGATGGCTTTTGTCAATCATACGACCGATATTCAAGGTGGTGGAACGCTTGGAGCTATTTTTGCTGTCATTGGAGTAAAACTTCTTACTTTAGAAGGCACTAGAGTTGTGTGTATTGCTTTAATTGTTTGCGGAATTATTATGTTTACTGGAGTATCTATTTATGATGCTGTGAACTATATTAGAGATAAATTAAAGAAAGCTAAGGAAGCTAAGATTAATAGAAAAGCTGAAAAAGCGGCTAAAGAAGCTGAAGAAGAATATGAAAATGAAGATAAGAAAGTAGTTATTTCTTCTATAGATGAACTTCCTAAAGAACCGGTTAAGGAAGAAATAACTGAACATAAAGAAGAAGTTCATATTGATAGTAAAGGTTATAATAAACCACCAATGGGGTTATTAATAAAACCTAAGGTCAAAAAAGAATCTATTAAGGCTAATCAAGATTCAATTAAGACTAATGTGACAGAACTTGAAAAAGTTATTAAAGACTTTGGAGTTGAAGGTAAAGTTGTAGCTGCTAATATTGGGCCTTCGGTTACGCAATATGAACTTGAAATTAAGTCTGGTACAAGATTATCTAAAATTACAGCTTTAAATAAAGAAATTGCTTTGGAATTAGGGGCTAAAGATGTACGTATACAGGCTCCAATTCCTGGTAAGAAAACAGTGGGTATAGAACTTCCTAATAAATCAATTATGTCAGTTTCAATTAGAGAAATTTTGGAAGCTGTTCCTAAAAATAAAGACGATTCTAAGTTGTTAGTAGCTTTAGGTAAGAGTATTATGGGTAACCCTGTTTGGTGTGAGATTGATAAGACACCACATTTACTTGTTGCTGGTTCTACTGGTAGTGGTAAATCAGTATGTATCAATAGTATGATTACTTCTATTTTGATGAGGACAAAACCTGATGAGGTAAAATTAGTATTAGTGGATCCTAAGAAGGTTGAGTTATCTATGTATAATGGAGTACCACATTTACTTACACCAGTTGTTACTGATCCTAAAAAAGCTAATATTGTTTTACAAAAAATAGTTAAAATAATGGAAGACCGATATGATTTGTTTGAAGGAAGTAAAACTAAAAATATAGCTGGTTATAATGCTTATGTCGATAAGAAAAATGAAAGTTTACCAGATGATGAAAAAATTAACCGTCTTTCTTATATAGTTGTTATTATTGACGAGCTTGCGGATTTGATGTTAGTGGCTGCTAAAGAGGTTGAAGATTCAATTATGAGAATTACGCAAATGGCTAGAGCAGCTGGAATTCATTTAATAGTAGCTACTCAAAGACCTAGTACGGATGTTATTACTGGTGTGGTTAAGGCTAATATTCCATCTCGTATTTCATTTGCAGTATCATCAAGCATTGACTCTAGAACAATACTTGATATGAGTGGGGCTGAGAAGTTACTTGGTAAAGGTGATATGTTATTTTTACCACAAGGAGAGAGTATTCCAACCCGTGTTCAAGGTACGTTTGTCAGTGATGATGAAATTAAAGCAGTTGTCGATTATACGATATCTCAACAAAAAGCAATGTATGATACGTCATTAACTGTTGCTGATGAAGATAGAGGAGCAACAACGATGGTAGAAGATGACGATTATGAAGAACCTTTATATAATGAGATTAGAGAATTTGTTATAACACAAGGTAAGGCTAGTGCTTCTTTACTTCAAAGAAGATTTAGGCTTGGATATAATAGGGCAGCTAGGTGTATAGATTTACTTGAAGAAAGAGGAATAGTTGGACCACCTAATGGTTCAAAACCGCGTGAGGTATTAGTTAAATTAGAGAAAAAAGAAGAAGATTAAAATACGTTAAATAGGCGTATTTTTTCTTTTATTTTCTACTTTTGTCGAAAGAGTATTATTTAGATTTTGGAAGTGTTAAAGTATGTATGGTGATGATATGTTAGAGATAGATATGGACTCGAAGTATGGTATTTTATTTGTTAGATTGTTTGGAGAGTTGACTAAGAAAACAAGAAAAAAATTAAATAATGAGGTTTGGAATTTACTTGTAAATGTTGGAATAAAAAATGTAGTATTTAATTTAGAAAATTTGAATAAACTAGATGATAGTGGATTTAAAACTTTAGTTAAGTGCTACGACGTATGTAATCATAATGATGGAAATACGATGATTTGTCTAAGTAAAAATAAGTTTAACTATGATTTAAACTCTTTTAATGTTGTACCAGATGAACTTTCGGCAGTTAATCTTATTAATGTTTAGGAGGTGGAAATGGATCCTTTAAGAGAGGTGATTTTAGAAAACAGTAATTTGATTTATAGTATTGCAAGTCATTTTGGGAATAATCAAGATATGGATGATTTGTTTCAAGCAGGATGTATTGGGATGATGGAGGCCTATAAAAAGTTTGATACATCTAGAGGGGTTAAGTTTACAACGTTTGCCTATCCTTATATTTTAGGGAGAATATCAGAATATGCTAGAGAAAATCATGCGATTAAATTAAGTAAAGATATGATGAGAGCTAGAAATAAAATAGATAAGGCTAAATTATATTTAACTCAAGAGTTTATGAGAGAGCCTACTAATGAAGAGCTTAGTGAATATTTAAATGTACCTATAGAAAATTTAAATATGCTGATGAATTACAAAGGTGAAGGGGTTAGTTTAGACGAGACTTATTTAGATGATTTATCACTTTATGATGTGATTGCGGCAAAAGAAGTCGATTATAATACATTAGTTTTTTTAAAGCAGGAAATTGATAGTTTAGGAGAGCCTGAGAGAACGATTATGTATGAAAGATATTTTGAAGATATGACACAAAGTGAGATTGCTAATAACTTAGGTTTAAGTCAAGTTGACGTTTCTAGAAGAGAAAAGAAGGTTTTAGTTAAACTTCGTAAAACCTTTAATTGACAATTATAATTCTCTTATTTATAATTAATAATAGGTGATAGGTATGAAAAAGGGTTTTACTTTAGTTGAACTTTTAGGAGTTATTGTTATTTTAGGTTTAATCGCGATGATTGCAATCCCAACAATTAATTCAGCTTTGAATGATTCTAGACAAAGAGCTTATGATGAACAAATTAGTACGATTGAAGATACGGCGAGGACATATATGTCTAAAAATTCATTAAAGTTACCAAGTCAAACAGAAGGAAGTAGTTGTTGTCTTAGTGTAGATACGATGCAGAAAGAAGGACTTTTAACTTCTGAAGATATTGAAAATCCTAAATATCGTGAAGGCAGTACTGAGGCAGATGAAAAGTTTAAAAACTTTAATGGATCAGTTATCATTACCTTTACTAAAAATAAATATAGTTATGAGTATGCGAATACCACTTGCACGAATGCGTGTTAGTGGTTTTTTGTATAGAAAAAAATAATTTGGTTCATAATAGTTTTAGGAGGAAATTATATGAAACAAAGTTATCAAGAGATTGTAGAGAAAAATAGTCCAAAGGAAAACGTAATTGGTAATGCGGTTACGGCTTTTATAACGGGTGGTTTAATGGGAGTACTTGGACAGTTTTTGATTGATATGTATGTAGCTTGGTTGGATATACCAACTAAAGAAGCAACAGTATGTATGTTAGTGACACTTATATTTTTGAGTTGTTTGTTTACGGCTTTAGGCTTTTTTGATAAGTGGGTTAATTTCTGTAAGTGTGGACTTATTATACCAATTACTGGTTTTGCACATGCGACGATGAGTGCGGCTTTGGAGTTTAGAAAAGAAGGGTTAGTTACTGGTATTGGTATGAATATGCTTAAATTATCTGGGGCCGTTATTATATTTGGAGTTGTCAGTAGTTTTGTCTTTAGTTTGATCAGAATGGTGGTGGGACTATTATGACGTTTAAGTTTAACAATGTTTATATAAATGAAACAGCTACAATAACTGGTCCATACGAAAGTAATGGTCCACTTGGTAAATATTTTGATTTATGCCATAAGGATTTATATTTTGGAGAAAACAATTGGGAAGAGGCTGAGGAACATTTAATTAATGAAGCAATTGATACTTTAGCAAGAAAAAGTAAAGTTGAGATAAACAGTGTAGATGCTTTTATCGGTGGTGATTTATTAAATCAAATAGTGGCCTCTAATTATGCGATGATGAAGTTTAATAAAAGTTTTATTGGAATTTATGCGGCATGTTCAACTTCGACTTTAGGTCTTATATTAGGAAGTGCTTTAATCGATGGGGGATTTTTAAATAAGGTTATTACTTTTACGTCTTCGCATAATACAGCGGCTGAGAAACAATATCGTTATCCAGTTGAATATGGCGGTCCAAAACCGAAGACAACGACGTTTACTTCAACTGGTGGAGTGGCGGCTTTACTTTCTAAGGAAACAGGAAATATAAAAATAGAAAGTGGAACAATTGGTGCAGTTATAGATTCTGGAGTTAAAGATGTATTTAATATGGGTGCGGTAATGGCAAAAGCGGCAGCTGATACGATTTATAAACATCTTCAAGATACTGGAAGAGATATTAGCTATTATGATTTAGTACTTACTGGTGATTTGGGAGTATATGGTAAAGAGGTTTTGAAAGAGTATATGCTTAGTGAATACAACATTAAATTAAAAAATTATAACGATACAGGAGTTATGCTTTACGATAGAGAAAATCAACCGGTTTATGCGGGAGCGAGTGGTCCAGCGTGTGCACCGTTAGTTACTTATGGTTATATATTTGATAAGATGAGGAAGGGCAAGTATAAAAAAGTATTATTGGCGGCAACGGGAGCTTTAATGAGTCCAACGATGGTTAATCATAAACTTTCAATACCAGCAACATGTCATGCGGTTAGTTTGGAGGTAATATCATGATCTATTTAAATGCTTTTTTATTCGCCGGGATTGTATGTGCAATAGCTCAGATTATATTGGACTGTACTAAGTTAACGCCGGGTCATATTACAGTTATATTTGTCGTTTTAGGAGCCTTTTTAGATGTGTTTAATATTTACGATCAGATTGTTTTATGGGCTGGTGGTGGAGCGCTTGTGCCAATTACAAGTTTTGGTCACAATTTAACACATGGTGCTATTCACGGATACAATACTGAAGGAGTTTTAGGCTTATTTAGCGGTACTTTAGATTTAACAGCAGCTGGTATTAGTGCGGCGATTATATTTGCTTTCTTTATGTCATTAATATTTGAACCAAAAGATTAAGATATAGATTAAAAAATATTATAATTAGTTTTCAACAAAATATCTTTACAAGAACATGTGTTTGTGATATTGTGAATATACATAAGGCAGTGTTATTAAAGGTGGTGATATTTTTGGAAACTAATTCGACAGCTAAATTAATCAAGAATCTTGAACGAAAAGGAATAGCTTTTGACTTTGGAGAAAAACAATTATTTAAGAAATATGACTATTATCAAGTAATTAACGCTTATAAAAATTTGTTCGTAATTGATGCCTTAAATATTGATAAGATAAGAAAAAATATTCAAAATAATATTGATATTGATAGATATAAACAATATTATGGTATTAATTCAAATTGTTTTGGAAATGATTTGTTTAAAGAAATTTGTAAAAAAATAATAAAGAAATATGGCTTAGAGTATGATAAAAATATGTCGGTAAAGACTTTGGTGGCTGAAATAAAAAGAATCGATTATATTCATCATATTTATGCAGAAGGTACTAAATATGGTGATTTTGTCAGATTGTATAAATTTGAGCATGAACTTCGCTTACTTTTACTAAGATATACTTTAATTATAGAGGAAAATATGAAAAATTTATTTGTATCAACACTTAATGACACCGAAAAGATAAATGCTAACTTTCTTTCTGATATTAATAACTATAATACATCTGATGCTAGTAGTAATAAGTCTTTAGAAACTTTAAAATTGATAATTGATAAACAAGGAAACAAGCATTCTAAACCAATTCAAAGAAAAAGAAAGCAAAATATTACTGTTCCATATTGGATATTAATTAATGAGTTGGCTATGAATCAAACTTATAAAGCAATAAGCAATCTTAAGCCAGAACTTGAAAGAAAAGTTTTTCAAAAATGTGTTAATCATTTTACAAAATTAAATTTAGATATTTTCGATAGTAATAAATCGGAAAAGGATTTAAAAAAAGAAAATAGATTAATTAATAGTTTTAAAATTATACTTTATTATATTGGCAAATTTAGAAATATGCTTGCTCATAATCAACCGATTTATAGTTATAATATTAAGGATTGCAGTATGTGTAATTTTCCCAAAATAAATTATGAGTATCCTTCTAGTTCTAAAAAGGAATTAACTCGTGATGAACAGTATAAAATAAATGCAAGCATGATGTATAATTTACAAAAATTTTTTGGTGTAGATAAATTTAACAGTCGTAATTTAATGGTCAATATTGATTTATCTTGGATGATATATGTTATATATAAAATTATATCTACTATAGATAAGAACACAAAATTTTATGAAGAACTTAGAAAAATATATATCAAGTATAATATTGTATTAACTGAATATGAATATGAGGTTACAAATTGTCAGTTATATGAAGAATTATTGTTGGAATTACAAAAATTATATGATATAGATTTAAAAGTTGATGAAATAATAAATAGAATAGAACATGATAAGACATATAAAACTATGCTTAAGAGCAATGAAACGAAAATAAAAAAGAAATTAAAAGATATACATAAGATTTCTAAAAAGATTGTGGTGAAAAGAATTAAATCGAAGTATGGCTTGTTTCCCAGAAATCAAACATATAAAAAATATACAAATATTGATGCTAGTTTTTTTAGTCAAATTAAATAGTATTATTTTCTTAAAAAAACATATAATATTATTGATTACATATTTACAATCTGCATTTATTATGGTATGATTTATATGTAATTGAATTCCATGCCATTTTGATATGATATGGGGATTAAAGGAACTACGGTTCCTTTTTTCTTTTTTTAAACAATTGACAAACTTTTGTTCGTAATGTAAAATTATAATTGTTTAAAAATATATTGACAGTGATGTTATAATAATAGTGGTTTTGGATGTGATAAATTGTTTGTAATCGGATATAAAGGTTTTAATAAAGACTTTACGAATAGATATGGTAATAAATTTGAAATTGGAAAAGTTTATCATGCGGATGGTGAAATTAAATGGGGAAACAATGGTAATGGTTTTCACTTATGTACAAATATAGAGGATTGTTTTAGATATGTCGATTCTGACACTTCAGTGATTACTGAAGTTATTGGATTTGGAAAAATGAAAGAGTATGATGATGAATATTATGGATATTACGATATGTATGTATGTGAAAATTTAAGAATTGTTAGAGTAATTTCTAGAGAAGAGATTATTAGTATGATGTTACATACTTATGCGGACCGAAGAAATAGATTTATTCGAGATTTTAATTTAACAGAAGAAGAACTTAAATTATTTGAAGGAGTTGAAAGACATGGACAAAATAGTAGTGAAAGGTGCAAGAGAAAACAACTTAAAAAATATTAATATTACTTTACCTAAAGATAAATTAATTGTCATGACTGGTGTATCTGGAAGTGGTAAGAGTAGTTTAGCTTTTGATACAATTTATGCGGAAGGTCAAAGAAGATATATTGAAAGTTTAAGTGCATATGCAAGACAGTTTTTAGGCGGTTCTGAGAAACCTGATGTCGATAGTATAGATGGACTTTCACCAGCAATCAGTATCGACCAAAAAACGACTAATAAGAATCCACGTAGTACGGTTGGAACAGTTACGGAAATCTATGATTATTTACGACTTTTATATGCGCGTATTGGGGTACCTTATTGTCCAAGACATCACAAACCAATTAGTAGTCAAAGTATTGAAGAGATGGTTAACGATGTTTTAACTTTACCAGAAAGAACTAAAATTAGGGTATTAGGCCCAGTGGTTTCATTGGAAAAAGGTACTCATAAAGATTTACTTTTAGAGTTACGCAAGGAAGGTTACGTTAGGGCAATTATCGATGATGAAGAATATGATTTATCTGAGGATATTTCTTTGGAAAAGAATAAGAAACATACGATTGAAGTAGTTGTCGATAGATTAGTGATTAAACCGGAAATTAGAAGTAGACTTTATGAAAGTATGGAAGTTGCCACTAAGCTTGGTCATGGTAAATTGTTAATTGACGTTATCGGTGGAGAGAAGATGCTGATGAGTGAGACATATGCTTGTCCAGAATGTGATTTTTCTTTACCAGAGTTAGAGCCTAGAATGTTTTCATTTAATGCACCATGGGGTGCATGTCCAGAGTGTAAGGGTTTAGGTATTAAATATAAAATAGATGAAGATTTGATTATTCCTGATAAGAGTTTAAGTATTAATGAAGGAGCAATTGCGGCTATAAATGTCGATGATGAAAATAATATTACATACACTAATTTGGAAACAGCTTGTCGTCATCATGGCATCGATATGGATAAGCCGGTTAAGGAATTAACTAGGAAAGAATTAGATGTTGTTTTATATGGTTCTTCTGATCTACTTACATTTAATTATACTTCTAAGGCTGGTAACAAGAGAAGTACTAAAGGTTATTTTGAAGGTATTATTACTAACTTAGAAAGACGTTATATAGAAACTAAAAGTACTTGGATTAGAACTTGGATTGAAAATTATATGACGGAACTTAAATGTCCAAAGTGTCATGGTGCAAGACTTTCTGACGATGTACTTTCTGTTTTAATTGGTGGTAAAAACATTTATGAGATGACACAACTTAGTATTAAGGATTTATATGCATTTTTGGGTAAGTTAAAATTGACTAAAGAACAGAAAGAAATATCTGAACTTATTATTAAAGAGATAAATTCGAGACTTGCATTTTTGATTAATGTTGGTTTAGAGTATTTGACTTTAGATAGGGAAGCTAAGACATTATCTGGCGGGGAAGCTCAGAGAATTAGGTTAGCTACACAAATTGGTTCACAATTAACAGGTGTTTTATATGTTTTGGATGAACCTTCTATTGGATTACATCAAAGAGATAATCAAAGACTAATTAATTCACTTTTAAAAATGCGTGACTTAGGAAATACTTTAATTGTGGTTGAACATGATACAGATACGATGCTGCAAGCAGATTATTTAGTAGATATTGGACCTGGTGCTGGTGTTCACGGAGGTAATGTGGTTGCTGAAGGAACGCCTAAGGAAGTTATGGCTAATCCTAATAGTTTAACTGGTAAATATTTGACTGGTGAACTTAAAATAGAGGTGCCTAAGAAAAGAAGAAAAGGTAATAAGAAGTATTTAGAGATAGTGGGGGCTAAAGAGAATAATTTAAAAAATGTTAAGGTTAAATTTCCACTAGGTAAATTCATATGTGTAACTGGTGTATCTGGAAGTGGTAAGAGTACACTTGTTAATGAGATTTTATATAAAGCTGTTTCAAATAATTTATATAAGTCTAAAGAAAGACCGGGAATGTTTAAATCTATTAAAGGTTTAGAAAACATCGATAAAGTTGTCGATATTTCACAAACACCGATTGGAAGAACACCTCGTAGTAATCCAGCTACTTATACTTCAGTATTTGACGATATTCGTGATGTTTTTGCTGAAACTAAAGAAGCTAAAATGAGAGGATATGATAAAGGTAGATTTTCATTTAATGTCAAAGGTGGAAGATGTGAAGCGTGTTGGGGTGATGGTGTTAAGAAAATTGAGATGCACTTTTTACCAGATGTTTATGTACCTTGTGAGGTGTGTCACGGAACACGTTATAATAGCGAGACATTACAAATTAAATATAAAGGCAAGAACATTTATGATGTGTTAGAGATGACAGTTGAAGAGGCACTTAGGTTTTTTGAAAATGTACCGAAGATCAAAAATAAATTACAGATGCTTTATGATGTTGGACTTTCTTATATTAAGCTTGGTCAAAGTGCGCCAACACTATCTGGTGGTGAGGCTGCAAGAGTTAAGCTTGCTAAAGAATTACAAAAGAAGCCAACAGGTAAGAGTTTGTTTATTTTAGATGAACCAACTACTGGTTTACATTCTGATGATATTAAAAAGTTACTTGTTATTTTAAATAGAATTGTCGATAATGGTGATACGGTTTTAGTTAT
Organism: Candidatus Coprosoma sp.; assembly: GCA_963928595.1. Classification (GTDB taxonomy): domain Bacteria; phylum Bacillota_I; class Bacilli_A; order RF39; family UBA660; genus Coprosoma. The sequence goes on from CAWVFK010000008.1 coordinate 15,255, forward strand.
CGAGCACAATTTAGATGTTATTAAAGTGGCTGATTATATTATTGATTTAGGACCAGAAGGTGGTGATGGTGGCGGTAATATTGTTGTTACTGGAACACCAGAAGAAGTAGCGGAATGTCCAGAAAGTTATACTGGTAAGTTTTTAAAACCTTATTTGAAATAAACTATAGAGTTAAAATTCTATAGTTTTTTTCTTTGAAAGAAGGAATTTGTTTATAAACCTCGTATATTAATAAATAGAGGTGAAAAAATGAATTACTATAATGAAATAAAAGAAACCTTAGTTAAGAATGAAATATATAAGAAGGTTAAAGATTATTCTAAAAACAAAAGTGATTTAAATGCCTACTTTGAAGTAGGTAGATTAATAGTCGAAGCCCAAGGCGGAGAGAAGAGAGCTAAATACGGAAATAAATTAATTAAAGAGTATTCTTTCAAATTAACTAAAGAACTTGGTAAAGGTTATACTGAAAGAAATTTGCGCAATATGCGAAGTTTTTATATTAAATTTAAAAAATGGCACGCAGTGCGTGCCGAATTAACATGGACACATTATCGTTTACTTTTATCGTTAAAAGATTTTAATACAATTAAATATTATATGGATATTGCAATATCTCAAAATTTATCCTATCGTGAGCTTAATGAAAGAATCAAATCTAATGAATATGAAAGAATAGGGTATAAGGAAGAGCTAGAAGATCCTAAAATAAGTACTTTAATTAAAAATCCAATCATAATTAAAACTAATAACTCAAACGAAGAATTAAGTGAATATGCCTTACATCAAGCAATCTTAGAAAATATTGATGATTTCTTAAAAGAACTTGGTGTTGGTTTTACATATGTTGGTAGTAAAGTAAAAATTAAAATGGGGGATAAATATAATTATATTGATTTTTTACTTTTTAATTATAAGTTTAATTGTTTTGTGATAATAGAACTTAAAGTGACAGAATTAAAAGCGGAATATATTGGGCAGATCACAAAATATATAAATTATGTTGATAAAAATATTAGAAAATCATTTCATGATGATACTGTAGGAGTAATTATTTGCAAGAAAGAAAATAAATATGTTATGGAGTATTGTACTAATCATAACATTTTTACAACCACTTATGAGGTTGTTTGAGATATTCTTTAGAAGTGTTGATAATATAGTTAGTATTTTGTTCTTTAATATGAATATACTATATTGAAATTGTAAATTTGACAAAAATGTTTTTGATGGATATAATTAATCTTACCCGATTTTGGAAAGAAGATGAAAAAATGAAAAATTTTTATGAACCTATAAGTAGTGTAAATGTACTTGAAGATGCGGCAGGACGTTTTGGTTATAGTAAAAAGCTTAGTAAATATTATTTGACTTGTATTTCATATGTTTCTGATGAAAACAAAGGACTTTTAAAATCTACTTTGAATAAACCAGAAGATTTATTAACTGAAGATGAAAAGCAAGTAATTTTAAATGAGCAAAATCGTCAAAATGTTCAATCAATATTTGAAAGGGTATGTTTAAATCAAGCGAGGGATGAAGATCAAGAATTTGCGGAGGAGTTTATTAAAGCTTATTCTTTAGAAGATCTAGTTAAAGCTCTTATTCCTAAGGAATTTGACAATGTATATACTTTTGCTAATAGATGTTCATCATTAGAAATAAATGAGTTAATTAAATCTTTAAGACATACATTTGGCGATAATGGTAAAGCTGATGTTATAGCGGCTTATTTAGGTTACTATATGGATGATAAAAAGATTAAAGAGGATATGCCAAGGTTACAAACTAAGGCTGGAAAATCAAAATTAAAAGTTAGTCATTAATTAATAAGGCTATAGAAAGGTAAAGATTCTATAGTTTTTTTTCTTTGAAAGAAGGAATTTGTTTATAAACCTCGTATATTAATAAATAGAGGTGATAAAATGAATTACTATAATGAGATAAAAGAAACATTAGTAAAAAATGAAGTATATAAAAAGGTTAAAGATTATTCTAAGAATAAAAGTGACTTAAATGCTTACTTTGAAGTAGGTAGATTAATCGTTGAAGCTCAAGGTGGAGAAAAACGAGCTAAATATGGAAATAAATTGATTAAAGAATATTCAGAAAGATTAACTCAAGAACTCGGTAAAGGTTATAGCAAACGAAATCTTGCTTTAATGAGAAAATTTTATCTTAATTTTGGAAAAGTGCAGACACTGTCTGCACAATTTAGTTGGAGCCATATTTGTGAACTAGTGTCACTAAATAACATGAATAAAATAAATATGTTATGGAGTATTGCATAGATAATAGAATATTTACTACTACATATGAGTTTGTTAATTATTTTTTACTGAAAAAATAAAGGGCTAGAGAACTAAAGGTGATTACTATTGTGGCAAATAATAATAGATATATTATTATTCCTAAATTATTAATTAATAAGATTAGAATGTCATTTATTGATGTTCCAAAAACTTGAATATTAAAAGCAGCAACATTATCGACATAATCTGAATAATGAAACGGGTCTAAAAAAGTGTTTAGGAAGATATAGTTAGAACCGTTTTTTATTATAGAGTTAGCAATAAAAGCGATTGCTATTTGAATGAATATTAAAATGATGTTTTTAAAAGAAAATTTGGTTTTATAGTTTTTAGTTATATAAACACCTGATATTAATAAAAAGAAATGATAAAAATAACAATACATAATATTAAAACTAAAAAGATGTGTAGAGTCTGTGAATATAATGGCAGCAAAACTAAAGAAGATACCAAAGGCTCCTAAATAATTTAAAAGATATTCTTTTTTGGTTTTTAAATATATTAGACCAATTATGGGATATAAGTAGCACAGTTGCAGAGGTAGATTATTGTTTAAATGATAATTATTGGTAAGAATTAGAAATAAGGCTTTAAATATTTCTAAAGATAATAGAAAAAGTAAAATATGAGATAGGGTAGTTTTACTTTTTCTAAGTTTACTTCCAATTAGTATGGGAAATATAATTAATAAAAAAATTAAAATTAAATGATTAATTGAAAAAGTTGCCATGATATCACCAATATAGTGTATGAAGGTTAACTTATTTAAATTAGCTAATTTGATATAGATATTTTAATAAAATTAAATGCTAGAAAGTTTGTTGATGGGTATTTTTAATACTCTTATTTTGAATAATGTTTTTGTTAAAAAATGAAATAAAATTATTGACATTCATATAATGAAATGGTATATTATTTATGCATTTTAATTTTAGATTTACTTTTGCGGTAAATCTTTAATTAAGAAGAAAAATGAAACACCTGGGTATGTGTAATGAAAGGAGGTTAAATTATGCCAACTATTAATCAACTTGTTAGAAAAAGAAGAGGTTCTAAAACTAGAAAAAGTAAATCACCAGTTTTAAATATTGGATACAACAGTAAAGATAAAAAAGAAACAGTAAGTAATTCTCCACAAAAACGTGGTGTATGTACTCGTGTTGGAACTAAAACACCAAAGAAACCGAACTCAGCTTTAAGAAAATATGCGCGTGTTAGACTTTCAAACGGAAGAGAAGTAGATACTTATATTCCAGGAGAAGGACACAATTTACAAGAACACAGTGTTGTACTTGTTCGTGGTGGACGTGTTAAGGACTTAATCGGTGTTCGTTATCACATTATTCGTGGTACTATGGATACTGCTGGAGTTGATGCAAGAAGACAAGGCCGTTCTAAATACGGTGCTAAAAAACCAAAAGGAAATAAATAATTTTTAAAATAAATTTGGAAGGAGGATTATTATGCGTAAAAGAAGAGCTGAAAAAAGAGATGTTTTACCAGATCCAATTTACAAATCTAAAGTTGTTACTAAGTTAATCAACCAAATCATGTTAGATGGTAAAAAAGGAACTGCACAAACAATTCTTTATGATGCATTTGATATGGTTAAAGAAAAGACTGGCGAAGAACCAACTGAAGTATTTAACAAAGCTTTAGAAAATATCAAACCAGCTTTAGAAGTTAAAACAAGACGTGTAGGTGGAGCTAACTATCCAGTACCTATCGAAGTACGTCCTGATAGAGCT
>CAWVFK010000009.1:0-40667 GCA_963928595.1 Candidatus Coprosoma sp.
ATTTTAATTGGTTCCTCATTCATTTTAAGCATTTCATAGTATAGTTCTAAGGCTTTTTCTTTGTTTTTTCTGACAATATAGTCAATTAGTTTAAATATATCAATTTCGATTAATTTAGTCGTTAAATTTAAAATATCTTCTTCGGTAATGTTTCGATCATTACCTTTATAGATTTTTATTTTATTTATTTCATTTTGAATAATTAGGGTGTTATTACCTACTCTATCTATAAATAACTGAATTGTTTTGTAATCAATATTATAATTTTTAAATAGTCTTCTAACTAAGCTAGTAGCATCTAATTCGCCTATAAATTCTTGAACTTTACCGACTTTTTTTATGAGTTTGGTTATTTTTTTTCTCGTGTCTAGTTTATCATTATGAACAATTAAGATTAAAGTAGTATTTTCATTTATATGATTTAAGTATTCTTCAATTAAATCACTATCCTTAGAGGTAGAGCCAGTAAACATGTTGGCATTATCGACAATAACGATTTTTTTATCACCAAATAAAGACATCGTCTTAGCGTCTTCTAAGGCTAGGGATAACATATCATTATTTAAATCATATTTACTAATATTCATCTCATCAATGTCTTTACTTAATTTTTTTATTTCTTCTTCAATTTCAAAATCTTTTGTTCCATATAATAGGTATACCATAAAATCACCTATTAATAGTATAACATATTTTGTATAGAAAATTAAAACGTCTTATGGGACGTTTTAATTATTAAAAAATTCATTATTGGCTTTAGCGATTTCTTCTAATTCTTTAGTGTTTTTTGTATCTTTATTTTGAGCGTTGGCATTATTGTTTTTAAGTCTACCATATTTTCTGATTCCAAATATTAAAGTTGCGACAAAAGATCCGGCAAATACAGCGCCTAATATCATTTGCATAATACCTGGTAAAGATAGAACAATAGTCATTCTATCAATTTGCATAGTTAAAGTACATGATAGTACAAATAAAGCAACTAAACCATAACCTGCGTCTCTATTAAAAGTTAGTTTTCCTAATAAATATATGTTGGCAAAAGGTATCCAAGCCATAATACTAGGTTCACCATAAACTTTCTTGTTAAAATTATTTAAAAAGATAGCTAAAGCGGCATAACAAAAAATTAGTATGATAAGCAATACAGCAATAAAGAAATACAAAAAACCAGATACTGTTTCCATTTAAATCCTCCCCTATTATTCTTTGGTTATTTTCAACCTATTTTAATTTTACCACAAAATAAAGATAATTAACATAGAAATTAATTATCTTTTGGAATTTCAAAATAAAATGTTGATCCTTTATTAGAACTTTTAACGCCATATTGATAATTATGAATTTGTAAAATGTTTTTAACGATAGATAAACCTAAACCGGTACCAAAGTTATTTCGTTTATGTTTTTTATCGCTGTGGTAATATTTATCCCAAATATGTTTTAAATCTTCTTGTTTGATGCCTTTACCAGTATCTCTAACAGAAATAGTATATTTGTGTTTATCTTCGGTGATGTCGATGAAGACTTTTTTGTCGTTGCCAGTATAGTTTATGGCGTTATTTATTAAATTGTAAATAACTTGGTAAATTCTTTTATAATCAGCGTGAATAATTACTTTATCTGGATGATTAAAAATAAATTTATAATTTTCTTGTTCTGATAAGATTTTAAATCTTTTAATAACTTCATTGATTAATTCAATTAAGTTAGTTTCTTCTATATTTAAATTTAAATTATCAGATTGGGCAGCTGATAGATCTAGAATGTCATTGACTAGTAAAGCTAACCTATCTGTCTCTTGAATAATTGTATTTAGATTTTCTTCTCGTTTTTCTTTATTATTATATGTGATATCTCTAACCATTTCAGCATATGCTTTAATCATGGTTAACGGAGTTTTTAGGTCATGAGAAACATTGGCCATTAAATCACGCTTTAAACTTTCAGTTTTAGATAATTCTTCTTTAGCATAATTTAGTGAATCAGCTAGTTCATTTATTTCATAAATATCACTGCTCGTTTTAAAGGTTGCCATAAAATTACCATCGGCTAATTTGCGAGCTTCATCACTAATTTTAATGATTGGCTTAGATAGTTTTCTAGAGATAAAGTAACCTATTATTAGAGATAAAATAAGGACAATAGTGGTAGTTATAACAAATTGGTTACTTAGAATTGTTATAGTTGAATCTAGAGGCTCTAAAGAGGCATTTATGAAGGCATAAACGTCTTTATCTAATTTTAAGGCGTAAATTAAAGTTTCATTTTCAAATTTCTCATTAATTAAGGTGTAGTGTTGCTCTAAACGATTGCTATTAATGAAGTCTTGTTTAACTTTAAAATTTCGATTACCAAATTCCATACAGCCTTTATTAGAGATAGTTGAAACATAAGTATCATTACCATATATTTCGATACATATATCTCTTTTTTCAGCAATTTTCTCAATGGTTCGGTTATTTAGATTAACACTTTCTTTTAGTTCAGTAGCTGCTTTGTCTAATTCTTCGGTTTTATATGATTTGTAATAACTATTTAAAAAGACAATTTGGAACAGCCATAAGAAACATAGAATAAAAACGGAAAAGGCAATTAAAAACAGCCAAATGTTTATTTTTAAACTATTTGTTTTAACGTTTTTAAACTTTAGTTTGAGGTCATTTATATATTGATTAATTTTGTTCATTATCGTCTACCACAAATTTATAACCTACACCTCTTACTGTAGTGATTAAATCACGGTAAGGCCCTAGATTATTTCTAAGCATTTTAACGTGGGTATCGATTGTACGGTCATCACCAAAGAAATCATAACCCCAAATTTTGTTTAAAAGTTGATTTCGAGATAAGACAATGTTTTCATTAGTAACAAAGTAACATAGTAATTCATATTCTTTTAGCGTTAATTTAACTTCTTTACCGTCGATATATACAGCATGTCCTGGATAATCAATTTTTAAGCCTTTATATTCGTAATTATCTGGTGTCATTTTACCACTACGCTTTAAAATGGCTTTGATTCTAGCTAAAAGTTCTTTGGGACTGAATGGTTTAGTTAAGTAATCATCAGTACCCAAATCAAAACTTCTAAGTTTATCATATTCTTCATTTCTAGCGGAAAGGATAATTACAGGGATATTAGCAATCTTTTTAACTTCTTCTAGGAAAGTCATGCCATCCATTTTAGGCATCATAATATCTAAGACGATAAGATCAATTTTTTGATTTTGAATTATTTCTAAAGCTTCTAATCCATTTTCGGCTTCTACCGTTTCATAATTTTCTGTTTCGGCATATGTTTTAATTACATCTCTAATTAGTTTTTCGTCATCGACTATTAATAAACGCATAAGATCATCTCCAATATCATAATACTATTTTTATGTGAGGCGTTTGTGAAAGAAAAAAGTTTTATGCAGCTTTTGGTAATTTTTTTCTTTTTTTGCATAAAACTTTGACTTTATTTACTTGGTATAAGGCGCCAGTTAAAGTGTCTTCTTTACCTTTAATAAATCTAATATTACTTTGTGGTTTAGTAATTTGAAAAGGCGCTATTCTAGTTAACATTTGATTGAGGTTTTCTTCGCCTTTTTTATCTAAATATATATTAGCTAGATGATGAATACTGATAGTATTTTCGGCAATAAAATCATCTAACATTTGAACTTCTGCTTCAGTTAAGTTGTCTAAATTTTCACTATATCCATATATTTTTTGAATCAATTCAAAATCTAATGTGTGATGTTCTTCACTATATGTTTTAAGTGCTTCTTTGATATCTCTTAGATAGTTTAATTTACTCTTTTGCACGTTATCACTTCCTTTTAAAGACGTATTTAATTATATCTCCAAATAACCACTTTGTCAAGTTTTGTCAATCTTTTGATTTTTTAACGAATAAATTCTTGACAAGCGGTTTTCCCTTTGCCGGAATGTTTTCATTTTGATCTTTAATAGCTGGACTTTCTTCATATAATTTTATTATTTTTTGTTTTAATTTTAAATAGTCAATAATAGTTAAACCTTTATCTAAAAAGCCGTCCATATCGACAATTATATCGATAGCTTCTTCTAAGCTCATACTTTTTAATAGTTCACCAATGAGACCAAAGATATCGGCATTAAAATAATCGGTGACCATGTCATCTTTATTTTCATAAAATAATTCAATTAATTTTGCGAGTTTTTGTAGCTTAATATAAGATTTACTTTTTTTATCAAAAAATCTTCTATTTAAAAGTTCGGTATATCCTTCGTTTAAACCTCTGCCTAGTGATTCTCCACATTCTAAATATATATTAAAACCCGAGACATTATATGAAAAATCTGATGATGCTGCATGGAGTAATTCGTGATATAAGGTAGAATTATTGTCTTCTAAATAAATATCAATTTCTTTGCTTTCTGGTGTGTATGATCCAGCTTTGATTCGACCATCAGATTTTTCGGTTTCTTTTAAAGGGTGCTGGTGGATAGTTATGAAAGGTGCACTTTTCATAAAATTTCGCATGTTTTCTAGTTTGACATGTTTAAGAAGCTCACTAGCAAATATAAATATTTCTGTGTTTTCTTCTTTTAGTTTTTGTGTAACTTTTAAAAAGTAGGCCATTTCTGCTTGAGTGAATTCTGCATATAATGGAGTTTCTAAATCAATGTTTTTTAATTCTTGAAGAGTTTTATTTAAATTTAATTTTCTTTCTTGAAGTTTCATTTTAGTTTTTTTACGTTTTGTTTGTCTTTCTTTATGAATTTTATATAATTCTTTAACATCTTTATAGACGTTTTTAAGATTATAAATATTAAAAGCTATTAATAAAACTACAACAACATTAATAATTATGCTCATTTATAATCATTCCTTTGCGGATTTATTATATCATTTTTTATTTATTTGTAAAGAAAAAGTAGGTTTACCTACTCTTCAAATTGTGAATTATAAAGGCTAGCATAGAAACCGTTTTGTTTCATTAATTCTTCATGGTTACCTTGTTCAATAATGTTTCCGTCTTTCATAACTAAGATTAAATCGGCGTTTTTAATAGTTGATAATCTATGAGCAATTATGAATGATGTTTTACCTTCAGTTAGTTTATCCATCGCAGCTTGAACAAGTTCTTCAGTTCTTGTATCGACATTTGAGGTTGCTTCATCTAAGATTAAGAAAGGTGAATCTTGAATCATTCCTCTAGCGATAGTTAGTAACTGTCTTTGACCAGCTGATACACTTTCATTATCGTTTAATACAGTATCGTATCCTTTTGACAATGTTCTTATAAAGTGGTCTAAGCCAACTTCTTTACAAACCTCTTTGACTTTTTCATCAGAGACGTTAGTTCTATTATATATAATATTTTCTTTAATTGTTCCCTCGAATAACCATGTGTCTTGTAAGACCATTGTGAATAATTCATGAATATTTTCTCTAGTTAACTCTTTAGCAGAAACACCATCTATTTTGATATCTCCAGAGTTAATATCGTAGAATTTCATAAGTAAGTTTACCATAGTTGTTTTACCAGCACCGGTTGGACCAACGATGGCAACTTTTTGTCCAGGTTTAGCATGAGCACTGAAGTCTTTGATTGTAGGTTTATCATTACCATCATATTTAAAGACTACATTTTCGAAATCAATATAACCTTTAACGTCTTCTCTATTTAAATGTTTAGTTAAGTGATCTTGATTACTCATTTCTGGCTCATCGATAAATTCAAAGACCCTTTCACTAGCGGCAGCGGTTGATTGTAATGATGTAGTTGCTTGCGCGATTTGTGACAATGGGTTGGTGAATAGTCTAACATATGTCATAAATGCAACAATAACACCAAATGAAATTTGACCATTCATTGTAAGCATAGCACCAGCGATACAAACAGCAACGTAACCAAAGTTACCGATGAAAGCCATGATTGGTTGCATTAAACCTGATAAGAATTGACTCTTTTTGTTGCTTTGACAAACTTTATCATTATAATCGTCAAATTTTTCAGTTGCTTCTACTTTGCCATTATAAGCTTTAACAACATTTAAACCAGAATATATTTCTTCTATGTGACCATTCAAATTTCCAAGTTCAGTTTGTCTTTGTAAGAAGTATTTTTGTGATTTTCTAAGAATTAGAGCCATACCAACAAATCCAATTAAACTTGAAATAATAGCGGTTAGAGCTAAGATCCAGTTAGTTGCAAACATCATAATTATACTACCTAAGAATAAGGTAATGCTACTTACTAATGAAGCTAATGATTGGTTCATAGATTGAGCAATCATATCAACATCATTAGTAACTCTTGATAAGATGTCACCGACTTGATGTTTATCAAAGTATTTAAGTGGTAATTTATTTATTTTAACTGATATTTGATTACGTAAGTTATTCGCAAATTTATTTGAAACATTAGTCATACAAATTGACTGAATGTATGTGAATAATGCACTGGCAAGATACATGCAGACAAGTAATAAGGTTATACCTTTGATTTTACCCATATCCATAACTGGTTCGATGGCTGTTCTAACTGATTTAGGAAGAGTATCTAAGGTTTTATATAATTCTGTCTCATCCGCATTTTTATCTAATGAACTTAATGTTTTTAAGTATTCATATTGATCTTTTGGCGAAATTTTTATCCCATCAATCGTTATTTCATCAAAGAAGATATTTTGAAGACTTGATGATAAGTTGATTTTAGACATATCGTCACTACTTTTAATTAAATTAATTTTGTCTTCACTAGTGATCGTTTGTTCATCATACTTTGAATCTTTAAATATTTTTTTAAGGATATTATCTGGTAATGATGATAATTTTTGGAATGTTTCGGTTTGATCACCATCTTCTAATTCACTTAAAATCGCTTGGAAAGTTTCTTTATCTTTGTTTGATATATCACTATCAGTCATAATTTCTCTAATAGTTTTTTCTGATATATCAGGACTTAATATTTCTGGAATTATTTCTTTTAATTTCTTTTCATTTAAGTTTTGACTAGCTGCTTTATTTAAAGCCTCCATATTGTCTTGATTAATAACTAAACCTTTTGAAATTTCATCGGTTAAATCAGACAATCTGTTAGGAGCTAAAATTGATAAAATGGAACCCAAAATTGCTAGAGTAAAAGCGATTACAATTAAAGTCTTATAAATGTTTAATTCTGAAAACAAACGTTTAATGGCACCTTTAAAGTCTTTGGCTTTTTCGTATGACACATTTCCTCCAGGTCCATGATTTGGTCTAGGCATTTTCTAGTTCCTCCTTTGAAAGTTGTGATAAAGCTATTTGTTTATAGACATCACAAGTTTTTAGTAATTCTTTGTGGGTTCCAATACCGACACATTTACCACTATCTAAGACAACGATTTTATCGGCATTCATAATTGTTCCAATTCGTTGAGCAACGATTAAGCTAGTTGCATTTTTAGTATAATTTTTTAATTCTTTACGAAGGACAGCATCAGTTTTGTAATCTAAGGCTGAGAATGAATCATCAAAGATGTAAATTTCGGGATCTCTAGCGATAGCTCTAGCAATGGCTAAACGTTGTTTTTGACCACCAGAAACATTGGTTCCGCCTTGAGCAATATGAGTTTCGTATTGTTCATCCATTTTTTCGATAAATTCGTCAGCTTGGGCTACAATAGCTGCGTCTTTTATTTTTTCTTTAGTGATTTCTCCTTTACCATTGTCACCATAACTAATATTATAGTTAACGGTTCCAGCAAACATAACAGCTTTTTGTGGGACATAACCAAGTTTATTATTTAAAGCTTCGGTTTTATATTCTTTAACATTAACACCATCAATTAAGACTTCGCCTTCAGTGGCGTCGTAAAATCTTGGTACTAAGTTGATTAAAGTTGATTTACCACTACCGGTTGAACCGATAAAAGCAATTGTTTCACCTTGATTAACTTTAAATGAAATATTTTCAAGAACATATTCATCGGCATCTGGATATTTGAAGGAAACGTTTTTGAATTCAACGGTTCCTTTTTCTTTGCTTTCTCCATCAAATGTTCCTGGAATAATTTTTTGTTTAGTATCTAATACTTCATTAATTCTTTTAGCAGATACACTGGCTCTTGGTAAGATCATGAAAATCATAGCAAGCATTAAGAATGACATAATAACTTGCATAGCATATGAACTAAAGACAATCATATTACTAAATAGAGTTATTTTGTCGGCTAAGACAGAGTTTTGGATTAGTCCAGCACCTATAAAGTAAATTGATAAGGTTAGTCCATACATGATTAAATACATAACAGGCATCATAACGGCGAATTTCTTTTGGTTGAAAAGTTGTAAATCAGTAAGTTCATTATTAACTTTATCAAATTTGTCTTCTTGGTATTTTTCAGCATTGAAAGCTCTAACAACTCTAATACCAGTTAAGTTTTCACGGGTAATACCATTTATTTTATCGATTAATTTTTGAACGATCTTGAATCTTGGAATAACGATAATCATAAGAGTGATGATTACTCCAAGTAATATTAGAACAGCCACACCGGTAACGGCGCTCCATTGCCATCCTTTATTTAGAATTTTAGTGATGGCCCAAACGGCAGTAATTGGGGCTTTTACGAGTAGTTGTAAACCCATGGCAATAAGCATTTCAATTTGGGTAACATCATTAGTTGTTCTAGTAATTAAACTGCTTGTTTGGAAGTTTTTAATTTCTTCGGTGTCGAGATTTTCAACTTTTTCAAAAATTTGTTTTCTCGTATTTTTAGAAAATTCAGAAGCAATGAATGCGGCGAAGTATCCAGCACCAACAGCAAATATTAAACTACCTAAGGCACATAAGACCATGTACCCGCCATTTAAGATGATTTCGCTCATTTCACTACCTTCAGTTTGTACTAAAACTGTAATTTCAGACATATAATCAGGGATTTTAAGTTCTAGCCAAACTTGACCAACAATTAGAATGACACAGAATACAGCAAATAGCCATTCTTTTTTAGTTAAGTTTTTGAGTAATTTTAACATATTTTCATCCTTTCCTCTTTTATATTTCGCTTCATTTTAGCAAGCACAGATAAAAAGATATCTAAGTCTTTTTTATCAATGCCTCTAATAACAGTTTTTTCAACGTTGTTTAAAGTTTTTTTGACTGTTTTAAAACTAACAAGGGCTTTATCATTTAGAATGATTTCTTTGATTCTAGTATCGTTTTTATCTGGGACTTTAGAAATAAGACCGTTCTTTTCCATTGTTTTTAAAATCTCAGATAAAGTAGCCCTTCTTAAATTTAATGCATTTCCAATATCTCTTTGGTAAACTTTATTACCCTTTCTAGAGATTATATAGTGAAGGATTTGCATTTGGGCAGGAGTGGGAAATTCTTTTTTGTCTACTCCAACTTCACAGATATATCTAATAATTTCGTGATTTAGGTTTTTTATCTGATATGTTACTCTTTCCTTTTCCATAAATTCACCTTCTTTAACAGCCTGCGTACTACATTTTAGTACTTATTATAAAAATTGTCAATGCCCTAACAAATTTATTTTGTACTTTACATATTTTCCCATAATTGACAATTAAAAAGATAAGCAGAACTTATCTTAATTGTTGATGTGATGATGAATTTGGGGAGTATCTTTAGTTATTTTAGCGAAGGTATAACCGTTGGCTTTGGCGTATTTAATAATATCTCTTAAGGCATATTTGGTCGAAGCTTTAGTGGATAGGTCATGCATTAAAATTACATTAGTTCCACTATGTAGTCTATTCGTTACGTTCATATAAATGCATTCTTTGGATAATTTTCCAGAGGCATCTTCACTATCAATATTCCAATCGAAGTAATAGAATGATTTTTCAGTTAATTTATTTGTTATTCTAGTGATGATACCAGGATTATATTTTTTAGATATGGTATTAGAAGAGCCGCCAGGTAATCTGATAATCCGTGACTTAACACCGGTTATTTGGAAGACTTTTTGTCTAATATCATTTAAGTCATTAAAGTAATTTTCATCAGAGGAATAAACATAACTATAATTATGGGTAGATGTATGAAGACCAATAGTATGGTTTTCAGCTTGCATTCTTCTCACTACGTTAGCATATTTATCAATTTGTCTTGCTGTGACAAAGAAAGTAGCCGGAACATTTTCTTCTTTTAATATATCTAATATTTCTTCGGTTAAGTAACTAGGGCCATCATCGAATGTTAAATAAATGGTTTTATCGGAAACTATCGATGGATTGATATTTTTTATTTTAATTTGCTTTTGCGTAGGATAATTTATCGTTTTATTATAATTAATTAAAGGTTTTATTTCTTTAAAAACTGGTTTAGTGGTGTTTACTTTAATTAAATAATTGATAAAAACGACAATATTTAAAAGCAAGCAGGTGATGATGATAATAGGAATTTTATATTTTATGATGTATTTTTTTATATCTTGATACTGCATACTTCTCACCTACTACAATTATACCTTAAAATATAAGGTTTTTCAAAGATTTAATTATATTATAGAAAAAAGTCTATTTTTTATAGACTTAGTTATTAACATGATGAGTTACCATAGGTGTAGACATAGTTATTTTAGCAAAGGTATAGCCATTATTTTTACCATATCTGATAATATTTCTCAAAGCATCTCTAGTATATGGTTTAACATCATGCATTAATATCATATTTGATTTATTTTTACTTAAATATTTAATAACATTATTATATACGCCACTAGAACTGGTTGTTTCACCGGCATCACCTGAGGTTATATTCCAGTCGAAATAGTGGTATCCCTTATTTACAACATCTTTAGTTAAAATTGTCATGATACCTTTAGAATATTTTTTGGATATGGTGTTGGAAGAACCGCCAGGGAATCTGATTATTTTAGATTCATAACCGGTTATTCTTTTAACACGATTTTGAACTTGCAATAGATCATTATAATAACTATCAACGGATTTATAAACTGTGGCATAATTGTGCGAAGCTGTGTGAAGTCCGACAGCATGCCCTTCATCATATTCTCTTTTAATCAAAGAATCTGGTCCACTATTAGTAACAAAGAAAGTGGCTGGGACATTTTCTTCTTTTAAAATATCTAATATAACATTTGTAGTACCTTGTTTTGGCCCGTCGTCGAAAGTTAAGTATATAACCCCTTTATTAGCGCTGGATGAAGAGTTATTATTTACGGGTTTAGAAGTAACTTTAACGGTTCTTTCTTCTACTGTTTGATTACCTGAAGAATCTTTAACCGTATAAGTTATCTTATATGTTCCTAATTTGTTGGAGTTTATACTACCGGTTTTGACAACATTACTTGTAATATCATTGTCACAGTTATCGGTGGCGGTATAACCAGGATCAGTCCAAGCATTGCCCAAATATAATGTAATAGTTTTATTACCTTTTAAAGTAATAGTTGGTGCGGTTTTATCTTCTTTGGTGATAGTTCTAGTTATTTCGGCTTTATTGCCAGAAGAATCTTTGACAGAATAAGTGATTATGTTATCTTTAGTAGTTACTTTAACTTTTTTAGTAATATCACCATCGTAATTGTCAGTAGCAATATAACCTTCTTCTTTATATTCAGCATTTGGACATATAGATATGTTTTCATTACCAGTTAAAGTTATAACGGGTTTTTCTTCATCGATTAGTTTGACTTTTCTAGTCTTTTTAAAAGTAATACCATTTATCTTGACTTCATAAGTTATTTTATAAGTTCCTAATTTTTTAGGGTTAATTTCATTTTTTATTTTAACGTTTTTAGTGTAATTCTTACCAAATTTGGTTATTTTATAACCAGGATCTTTATATTTTTCGCCATATTTTAATTCGATGGTATCGCCTTTATTGAGTTTAAATTCTGGTGGTGAGAAAAGGAAAAATATAGTTCCAATAATTAATGATACAATAACAACAATAATTCCAATAACATACTTCTTTTTCATATTAGTGCTCCTACTTACTTTGATATTCTAAAGCTTCATTTAATGAATATTTACAGCCACAATAGTGCTGGCGATAAAGGTCATATTTTTTAGCGAGTTCATTACTTCGTTTATAACCTTCTTTTTTCTTAAAATCAGAATATAAGTATTTGACATTATATTCTTTTTCTAATACTTCCCCTATTTTATTTAGTCTTTGACTATCTTTATAGGGGCTGACGGATAAGGTGGTAGTGAAATAATCATAGTGCTTCTCACTAGCAATTTTAGCAGTTTTTTCTAATCTTAGATAGAAACATTTAGTGCATCTTGTGCCGCCTTCTTTTTCATTTTCTAAACCTTTGGCTATTTGTTCAAATTCTTGATTTAAATAGCCAATTTCTAATAATTTAACGTTTAAATTCATTTTACTAATTATTTCTTTTTGGGTATTTAATCTTTTTATATATTCTTGTTCAGGATAAATATTAGGGTTATAATACAAAATTGTGATATCAAAAAAAGGGTAAAGCCTTTCAATTACTGAGCTACTGCAGACACCGCAGCAAGCATGCAATAAAAGTTTGGGTTTGCCTTGTAAATTTTTAATAATATCTTCCATAATTAAGTTATAATTTGTTTTCATACAACCACCATTAAACCTATGGATATTATATCACAATTATTTCACGATTAAAATATCGCCTGTCATTTCTTTTGGTATTTTTACTTTTAAAAGTGTTAATATAGTTGGAGCAATATCAGCTAGTTTACCATTTTTTATGGTGATATCTTTATTAGTGATTAAAAATGGCACAGGATTTACTGAATGAGATGTAATAATATTATCTTCATCATCTAACATATAATCACAATTACCATGGTCGGCAGTAATTAATAAAGTACCGTTTAATTCACTAATTTTTTGATATATTTTACCAACACATTCATCAACCGCTTCTAAAGCTTTGACAGTTGCTTTAAAATTACCAGTATGACCAACCATATCACCATTAGCAAAATTTAAAATAATAACATCGTAATTAGCAATTTTTTCAAGTAATGTATCAGTTATTTCATAAGCACTCATTTCTGGTTTTAAATCGTAGGTGGCGACTTTTGGTGATGGAATTAGAATTTGGTCGCAATTGCTTAGTTCGTCTTTATTTTCACCATCGAAAAAGTATGTGACATGAGCATATTTTTCGGTTTCTGCAATTCTTAGCTGCCTTAAACTAGCCTTTTCTAATACTTTGCCTAAATAATTTGTAATTTTAGGATGAGTAAATAGTGTTTTACATATAACATTACTATCAACAGGCATCATAGTTACTAATTTTAAATTAGCAATATATTTTCTTTCAAAATCATAAAATTCTGGGTTAGATAAAGCCGTGAATAGTTCTCTTAGACGATCTGGTCTAAAATTGAAAACTAATACTCCATCATTTTCTTTAATAATACCATTAGTAACAGAAAACGGTTCGATGAATTCGTCAGTAATATTTTGTTTATAGCTTTCATCAATTTTTTCTTCAATATTATAAGTTTTAGTTTCATTTGTCATTTCGTCATAAGCTTTTTTTACTCTATTCCAACGATTATCACGGTCCATCGCATAATATCTACCGCTAACAGTAGCTATTTCACCAGTGCTGGTTTCTTTAATTTTATCTTGTAAAATTTTAATAAATTTTAATGCTTCATGCGGTGTTGTATCCCTACCATCGGTAAAAATATGATAGTAAATATGATTTATTTTTTCTTCTTTTAAATTGTCTATTAAACCTAATAAATGATTAATATGTGAGTGGATACCACCATCACTAAGTAAACCACAGATGTGAAGGTCTGATTTATATTTTTTTACATGTTTAATTAAAGCTTTATATTCTTTGTTTTTCTTGATTTCACCTTTTTCTAGAGCTTCAGTTATGATATCAATCGATTGTTTAGGAACTCTACCAGTTCCGATGTTAATGTGACCTACTTCACTATTGCCCATTTGACCTTGAGGAAGACCAACGTATGGTCCACTAGCCTCCAAAGTTGTGTGGGGGTATTCACTAAATAATTTATCTAAGTTAGGAGTTTTAGCGGCACTTAAAGCGTTTCCGTGCTCACTTGGTCTTAAACCTACTCCATCTAAAATACACAATAATAATGGTTTCATTTTATTCGCCTCTTTCTATTTTCCTTATCTATTATACCATGAATATTTAGAATAATGTAATATAATAGAAAAAATTGGTAATTACACCAATTTTAACGATAAAAATTTATAATCATATCTAGATTAAATTGTAATAATAGTAATAATGTTGCTCCTGTGGCTAAAAATGGGCCGAATGGAATCACATGATCTTTCTTTTTGTATAAGATTAAAAGAGCTATTGGAAGACCAATTAATGAGCCAACAAATATTGACAAAATAGCGATTGGATATGATAAAACCATACCAAATATAAATAGTAGCTTTATATCTCCTCCGCCCATGGATTCTTTTTTGAATAAAAAATCTCCAAGCTTTTTTAGTAAAAACATAGTTAAGAAAGCCAATAGACCATTTAATAATGAATATAGAGCGGCATTTAAGCCATGAATAATTAGTGTTTCGGTAAATAATAAGATTCCAAAAGTAATTAATACGCCATCTGATATTATTAGGTAATGATAATCACTAACAACAATTATGATCATTAGAGATACAAAGGTTAAAGAAATTATTAATTCAGGAGTTAAACCATAAGATATATATGATAAAACAAATAATATACCTGTTAATGTTTCAAATATAGGATAAAATAATGATATTTTTTGATGACAATGTTTACATTTTCCTTTTTGAAAGATGTATGATAAAACGGGAATTAGTTCAAAAAATGTCAATTTATGATTACAATTTGTGCAATGACTAGGTGGATAGACTATTGATTCGCCTTTAGGAATCCTATAGCCTACTACATTGTAAAAGGAACCAAAAATAGTTCCTATAATGAATAAAAATATACAAATTGCGACTTCCATAACATCACCCTTATGCTTGAATTTGACTGTACATTGAGAACATCGGAACAACGATTGATAAGACGATGACGCCAACCATAGCTGTTAACATGATAATCAAAGCTGGTTCGACAAATGTTTTAATACGTGTTACAGAGTTCTTGTGTAAGTCTTGATAGTATAATGAAATTTTGTGCATCATTTCTGGAAGTTGTCCAGTACGCTCACCAGTAACGATCATTTCATATGCAGGAATTGGGAATGCCCATTGATCTTTAAAGGCTTCAGATATTGCTCTACCTTGGGCAATGTTGTTGATGGCATCATAGATTAAATCTTTGTAAATTTCATTGTTAGTAACTTTATTTAAAATTTCCATACTATCGGTAATAAATACGTTGTGTGAAAGCAATGAAGAAAAGGTTTTAGTAAAGGTGGTAACTTCTTTATAAATGATTACATCACCAAATACTGGCAAATGCATTAATGTCCACTGTACTGTTTTCCTAAATGATTGGACGTTTTTATATAAATAGATAAATAATATTAATAGTACTACTGCGGCAATTCCAATATAAATTATATATTTTTGTAAGAAATTACTTAAAGCTAACACTGCTGTAGTAATTGCAGGTATTTCAGCATTATCCATGGTATTATAAATTTCAATGAATTTTGGAACAACGTATAACATAATGAATGTTCCAACACCAACAGCAATAACAAAGATGATGGCTGGATACATCATTGCAGTAACCATGGCTTTTCTAGTTTCTTCAATTTCGGTGAAGTATTCTTCCATATCATCTAATGTTTCTGGTAATTCACCAGTCATCTCAGCAGTTTTAACCATGTTGATTAAAATACTTGGAAAAGCATTTTCTTGTTTAGCTAGGGCTTCGCTGAAACTTTTTCCGGTTGTTAAATCATAATTTAATTGACTTAATATTCGCTTATATTTTTTGTTTTTAAATTGCTTGGTTAAAATTCTTATAGCATCGGCCAATGGAATACCAACTTTTAAGTATGTAGAAACTTGGGCTAAGAAGAAGATCAAGTCATGAGTTTTAAATTTGTCATGAGATCCTCCAACATTTCCATACATAAGATTAATCCATTTGTTGGTTTTAATACTATAAACTTTGTAACCTTGCGACTTCAAAAATGAATGAACTTCGACAATTGAGAATGCCGACCAATAACCTTTGATAACTTTACCTTCAGCTGTTCTGGCAATATATTCGTAGGTCATTTTGGCTTTAGTTTTTTCAGCTTCTGGGCCTTCAAAGTTGATTGTCATTTCTTCAGCGTCTTGATATTTATCTTTGACTTGACCGCCGTCACCAATTTTGGTATTTAATAGGTTTTTGATTCTATCTGAGAAAGATAAAACCTTATTCCCCACTTTATCGATTTTATCACCAGCAGTTTTATCTTCTAATTTTTCTGTATCTTGAATGTAGTCATTTAACCTTCTTTGGGCTTTTTTTTCTTTAATTTCTTGGCTTTTTCTTCTAATTCTTTCTTCTTGTTTAGCTTTTTTTTCTTTTTCTCTTTCATGCTCAGCTAATAAAATATCAGTCTTTTTATATCGATTTTCGGTTTTTTTAGCTTCTATAGTTACTTTTTTGCTTTTTGATTTATCTCTCACAAAAAGTTTTACAAGCATAGTTGGAAAAGCTAAGATACCCAAGAATACATATCTAATAAAACTACCTATAGCTTTAAAAATGGCTAAAAGGCCATGATAAACATAAACACACGGTGATAATAAAACCTTAAACCCCATTTTGACACCTTCCTATTCTTCTACACTAAAATAATTATAACATAATAAATTATAAATTAAAACTTTTTTTTATTAAAACATATAATATTTTAGAAAGGGGCTAAAATCGTGAATTTTTATAATCCCTATTATTATATGATGCCCACAGCTACTTCTAGTTTAGGACGTGGTCTATTTGGTGGAGTTCGCGCGGGTATTAATTGGAGTAGTATATTAAATGGAGCTCAAAGGACGCTGGGATTAGTCAATCAAGCGATTCCTTTAGTCAAGCAAGCAGCTCCGATGGTTAGAAATGCAAAAACAATGTTTAAAGTAATGAATGAATTTAAAAAAGTAGAAACTCCGAATACTAATGTAAGTAACAGCAATACATCAAATAATGTAAATAATACATCGGAAATAAATAATTCTAGTAGTGAAGACGTCCAAATGCTTTCTGATGGTGGGCCAACATTCTTTATTTAAAAAGCGTTAGAACAAAATCTAACGCTTTTCATATTTTTCTAAATATTCTTCATAAGTCATTTGTTTATCAATATAAGTGCCATCTTCTTTTATTAAAATTAATCTGTTGGCTAAGGTTGAAATTAATTCTGTATCAAATGTAGCAAAGACAATTGGACCATCAAATTTATTTAAACCATTATTTAATGATGTAATAGATTCGATATCTAAATGATTAGTCGGTTCATCCAACAATAAGACATTGCCCTTGTTTAACATCATTTTGGCAAACATACATCTTACTTTTTCGCCTCCAGATAAAATATTTACTTTTTTTAAGGCTTCTTCTGATGAAAATAACATTCTTCCTAAAAAACCTCTAACAAAGGCATCTTCTTTATTTTCAGAAAATTTTCTTAACCATTCAACTAAGTCTTCATTAGATTCAAAGTATTTATCGTGATTTTTTGGAAAATATGAAGTTATAACGGTAGTCCCAACTTTTACCTCTCCACTATCTGGTTTTCTTTCACCAGCTAATACTTGTAGTAATGTAGTTTTAGCGAGTTCATTTTCACCAATTAAAGCGATTTTATCATCTTTTTTAATGTTTAAAGTGAAATTCTTTAAAACTGGTTTATCATCAATAGTAACATTGATCTTACTTAAAGTAATTATCTCTTTACCTAGTCTTCTTTCATAGTCAAAATTGATGTAAGGATATTTTCTAGATGATGGTTTTAATTCTTCTAAAGTTATTTTTTCTAATAGTTTTTTTCTAGAAGTAGCTTGTTTAGATTTAGAGGCATTAGCTGAAAATCTAGCGATGAAAGACTGTAATTCTTTAATCTTTTCTTCTTTCTTTTTATTAGCTTGTTTTATTTGTTTTTGCATTAATTCATTTGACTGATACCAAAAGTCATAATTACCGACAGTTATTTGAATTCTTTCTCTATCAATATCAACCATATGAGTGCATACAGTATTTAAAAAGTGTCTATCATGTGATACTAATATGATTGTGCCTTTATAATCACCCAAGAAATTTTCTAACCATATTTTACTTTGAATATCTAAACCGTTGGTTGGTTCATCTAAAAGTAATATATCAGGATCTCCAAATAAAGCTTGTGCAAGTAATACCTTAACTTTATCTTTATCTTTTAAGGTTTCCATTTTTTGATCAAAAAGTTCATTTGGAATACCTAAACCGGCAAGTAATATAGAAGCATCACTTTCAGCCTCCCAACCGTTTAAAGTTTCGAATTCAGCTTCTAACTCGCCTACTTTAATACCATCTTCATTAGTGAAGTCTTCTTTCATATATAAGGCATCTTTTTCTTTCATAACTTTATATAATCTATCATTTCCCATAATAACAGTATCTAAGACAGTGTAATCATTGTATAAATTATGGTCTTGTTTTAAATATGATAATCTTTCACCTTTATCTTTAATGACTTCACCGGTTGTGCTTTCTAATTGTCCAGTTAATATTTTAAGTAAAGTACTTTTTCCAGCACCATTGGCACCAATAACACCGTAACAGTTGCCTTCATTAAATTCTAAATTAACATTTTCAAATAATACTCTTTTACCATATCTAACCGATAAATTTTGAACTTTAAGCATAATTCATCACCACTTATACATTATACAGGAAATATATTATTTTTCAAAGGAAAAGGAAGATGTTTATTCAATATCTTCTAATTTAACACTAACTAATTTACTGACACCAGATTCTTGCATAGTTATACCATACAATATATCAGCATATTCCATGGTTTTCTTTTTATGAGTGATGATGATAAATTCTGATTTGTCTTTTAGTTTTTGAACATACTGACCAAAGGTATCAACATTTGCTTCATCTAAAGCGGCTTCTACTTCGTCTAAAACGCAGAATGGTGAAGGTTTAGATTTAATTATAGCAAATAATAAACTGATGGCAGTTAAGGTTTTTTCACCACCTGAGAGCAATGTTATACTGCTTAATTTTTTACCTGGAGGTGAAGCGACAATATCGATTCCAGTTTCTAGAATATTGTTTGGTTCAGTTAGTTTTAATTCGGCATGACCACCTTTAAATAATTCTCTAAAGGTTTCACTGAAATTAGCACTTATTGTTTTAAAGGTATTAGAAAATTCACTGATCATTACTTTATCCATCTCATCGATTATTTCAAGTAAAGTATTTTCAGCCTCATTTAAATCTTCGATTTGTTTATTTAAGAAAGTATATCTTTCGTTTACTTCTTCATATTCTTCTGGGGCTGTTAAGTTAACTATACCTAGATCTTTCACTTTTTTCTTTAATTTACTAACTTCTGATTTAGCTAGATTAAAGTCAATATCTAATTTATAATTTTCTTTAGCTTTTTCATAGGTCATACTATATGTTTCGGTTAAAGTGTTAAGTAAGTTATCTAATTTAACTTCTAACCTACTCGCTTTAATTTCTAAATCCTTTAATTCATTTGATTTAGATGAATATATAGAATTTTCTTTCTTCAATGATGCTTCATAATCTTCTAAGGTCTCATTTAAGTTTTGCTTTTCTCTATTTAAAGAAGATAATTCTTGCTCGGCCTCAGTTTTAGTTTTTAAAGCTGCATAATATTTATCTAGTATTTCTTCTTCTTCATCAGATAGTCCACCATTTAATATTTTATTATTACTATTTATATCAAAGGTTATTTGCTCCAATTCTAATTTTAAACTATCCATTTTAGTTTTTTTAGTATTCATCTCTTCTTCTTTTAACATTTTATCTTTATTTAAAAGATATATTTTATCTTCAGTAGCTTTTAAATTATAGTCGATTTCGTTAATTTTATTTTCGATATCTTTTATTTTAGAAAAAAGAAGGCCTTTTTGTTTTAGATTATTTTCAAGTTCGTATTTATCACTAATAACATTACGAGCTTTATTTTGTTTACCACCAGTCATTGATCCGCCGACATGAATAATTTCTCCATCTAAGGTAACGATTCTATATCGATTATTAATTTGTCTACTGATGTTTGTAGCTGAATCAATATCTTTAGTAACAATGATATTTCCTAGTTGATTTAAGATGATATTAGTATATTTTGAATCATATTTAACTAGATTACTAGCAATATCAATGTAACCGTTGTTGCCTTTAATTTTATTTAAGGTTTCGTTGTCAATATATTTTGGCTTAATAATGTTTAATGGAAAAAATGTGGCTCTACCAATATTTTTTAAATAATTAATAGCTTCTTTGGCAGCTTTTTCATCGTCGACAATTATATTATTAGTATTATAACCTAATGAAGTTGTAATGGCTAAGGCATACTTTTCGTCGGTTTCAATTAAATTACCTAAAGCGTTATGAATACCTCTTAGTTTAGGATTATTTAAAACGCTTCTAACTGGGAGCGGTAAAGCTCCACCATTTTCAATGCTATTTTGTAAATTTTCAATTTTAAATTCTAAATTATTACTTTCTCTTAGAAGGTTAGTTAATCTAACTTCTAAGTTATTTTTGTTTTGTTTAATATCATCTTGATTTTTTTCTTCATCTTTTATTTTACTAGTGTATTTATTTAAATCATCAATTAAATGGTGAATATCGCCTTTAAGCTCTTCAATACTATTTTTAGTGGTTAATTCTCGCTCTTTTAAGTCTAAGATATTTTGATGTAATTTAGAATCGTCTGTTTTATTTTTTTGACGTTCTTGGATTATGATTTTTTTGCTATTGAGACGCTCTGCTAAAGTAGTTAGTTCTAAAATTTTATCTTGCATCACTTTAATTTGTTCATCTAATGAAGCAATACTAGTACGATATTTTTCAATCTTAGCTTCACTTTGATTGCCGGTTGTCATTAATCTTAAGACTTCTTCATTTAAAGAATCAATTTGGTCTTTACTGTTTTGATAATCAAAGTTGATATTTGTAATATCTTCGGTAATTAAAGCAATTTCTAAATTTTCTAATTTTTTGGTGACTTCATTATATTCTAAAGCTTTATCTCTGGCTTCTTTTAATGGATTTAGTCTATCTTCTAACTCTTTTAGAATATCGTTAATTCTTTTTTTGTTATCATGCGTTTTATCTAACTTTTTTATAGCTTCTTCTTTTCTTCGCTTATACTTTAAAACGCCCGAAGCTTCTTCAAAGATGACTCTACGATCGGCTGGTTTACTAGAAATTATGCTTTCGATTTTACCTTGAGAGATAATATTAAAACTTTCTTTAGCAATACCACTATCTAATAATAAATTAGTTAAATCTTTTAATCTTACTCTTTCGCCGTTTAAAAAATATTCGTTAGTTCCGTCTTTATAGACTCTTCTTTTGATCTCTACTTCATCATAATCTAAAGGTAGATAGTGATCTGAATTATCAAAGGTTAAAGATACAGACGCCACGTTCATGGCATTACGTGATTTACTACCAGAAAAAATGACATCGGTCATCGTGCCATCGCCTCTTAGTGATTTTACTGATTGTTCACCCAAAACCCATCTAATAGCATCAACGACATTACTCTTACCAGAACCATTAGGTCCGACAATACCATTGATGCCTTTTTCAAATTCTAAATTAGTTTTATCGGCGAAAGATTTAAAGCCGTGGGCTTTTAAAGATTTTAAATACATAATTATCACACCCTACACTATGTTTAATTATACAATAATTTGACATTTTGCGCAATTAATGTACAAAAAAAGTTCCAAGAATAAACCTGAAACTTCTAGTTTTAACAAGATTGTTTATAACTATTTAGTTTTTGAATGTTTAATATTTTCAATCATTTTTTCAACGGCTTCAATATAATTATTTGCTTCTTCTTCGGTTACTTCTGTAAATAATTCTGGGTGATCTTCTATACCTTTAAGTTCGGGAACGGTATACCAAATATGAGCCTTAAAGCTATATTGAAATATTTGACCCATTTGTCTTTTTAATAAAACTAAATTTTCTTCACATAGGAAAAATCTTTTATCCATTTTATGTCATCTCCTTATATTAATCAGTTAAAGTAATTTTTTTCATTTTTATTTTGCCATATTTTGTTTGTTCTGGCTTATAGAAGTTTTCGCTATTACTTTTTAGTATCGCATTAATTAATTCTGATCTATTAGTTACTAGAATTATATTATTAGTATTTGTTTCTATTTGAGAGTCATCGTTTAAAGTAACTGAAGCAGTTGTCGGATTGGCAGAACTAGCGGAGTAATCTTTAAAAGGCAAAATATAATGACTAGTGCCAAGGGTTAGTATAATCTCTTTTGTACTTTCTTTATTCATGCTATCGTCTCCTATTTTCTTCTACTATTTACTTTTCTATATTTTATCATACTTGTTAATATTTCATCTCGTTTATTTATAATTTCATAGAAAGTTTTAGTGTTTTCATTATCTATTTCGTTTTGTAAATCTTCATATAATCCCATTGTTTTAAGGCCAGGCCATTTATCTTTAAACAAGTGAAATAATTCATTTAGATTATTGAAATTTTCTTCACCACAAGCATCAAAAATATAATTCATATTTCCATGACGACTGGCTAATATTTCAGGCTTAAATTCTTCATAAAAATTTTGGGCTAAGAATCTTGTACTTTCATATCCTGTGCCGCCTTTAATTTTGGCGTGGCTTGAATCGCAAAAAATATATATGCCTTTATCGTGCAGCTGTTCGGTTATTTCTTGGGCAATTAGTTCGTTAATTATTTCATTGAAAAGTTCATATTCTCTTTTGGTATTATCTTCATATAATGGTAATAATTTGTCTTCAGTGCTAACTGATTCATGAAATTTTTCCCAGCCACATGTGTAATTAGCACCAGTTTCATCGGCGCCAAGTAAATCTAATTCGTACACATGATTTAATTCGTGAATTATTCTTTTGTCCATAAAATCATCTATGTTATCAAAATTGATATTGACTAATGAAAAAGGAATAAATGAACCGTTTTCCCATTTAACATTTGGTGTAACATAAGTACCAGCATACATAAATGTTCCAGCGTTATAACCATCATCTTTGAGATGTAAATTTAAAGCATCAATTTTATTTCTTGTATTTGTATATTCAGAAATTGATGTAAAGTACTCATTATACATTCTCATTTCTAAATCTTCTTTGGTGTCGCGAATTTCTTTAATTAAATCTTGACTGGGAATAAGTTTTCGGCATTTAGGATTATCTTGATAATTTTGATATTTATCACCTAGATCAAGTCCCATGTCCTTAAAAAATTTGATTCGGTCATTTATGATTGAAGTTGCTTGCCATGATATTGATTTTGAATCATCAATGATTTTTTGACTTTCCGCACTAAAGGCTTCAACCATAGATGGAGTTTCTAGAGTATAACCAAGATATAATAAAATTTTCCCACTTAAATATCCTTTTTCTTTAAAATTTTTAATTTCTTCGTTTGAAAAATATTCTTGAAATTTTTGTACTAACTCTAAAGTGTATTTTCTTTTTAAATTCTTTTTTATTTTTTTACATTCATTCAAATAATCCGTATATGGCTTAATTTCTTTTTTAAAACTGTTATATTCATTTAAAATATCTTGGTAAATATCACATATTTTATTAAGTTTTACTAAGTCATTAGTTTTTACAAATGTATCAATATCTTCTACCGATGGATAAAACAAAGTAATAAGAGGTTTTATGTCTCTTAAAAATGAATTTTTAAGATAGATTGGCATATCTTCATCGTTGATTATTTTTAAATATTTTTCTATTGGTAAAAGATTTGGGTAATCAAATGCGGGTTCATTATCTCCAAAGATTTTTTTGATATTATTTTCAGTATAATCAAGGTTTATTTTATTAAAAAATTTTTTTATTAATTCCCTATTATAATCTTTTTTTAAGGAAAAAAGTTTACTTTTCAAACCGTTTGGCGTTTGTGTACAGATTAAAAGAATATTTTGAAACTTTTTTTCAATGTTTCCTCTATTTTCTTCGCCATAATATCCGATAAATGTTTCAGTTATTTGTGGCAAATATTTTTGAAGAGTTATTTCTGGGGATAATCTTCTTTCTAAATATTCAATCATAATTATCACCTATTAAATTTTTAAAAGTGATGTAACCTTTAGGATATTTTCCTTGGCCAATATATTCGGTCGTTTCATTATTACTCATTATCCTTACCTGATATTCTTCTCCATCTAATATATGATTAGAAAAACTTTTGGGAGGCCAATATCTTATTATTCTAATTATATTATTTATTTTATCAATATCATTAATGTAATAATATTTATTATCAATAGTTACTTCTATATATAAAACATCTGACAAAATATCACCTCTGTTTTCCTATATTAAATATAACACAAACCACTTTGGATGTAAACGAACAAAACATATGAAACAAACTTTGACATTTGTTGACCGTACGAGTATTTTCCAAACTTATATATAAAAAAGAACTAATTAATCCATTAGTTCTTGTTCTAGAGCTTCTAAAGGCTCTTCATTTAAAATTTCATTTTCTAAAGTATATTCAGCTTCGCGATATTTCTTAGCTCCAGTACCAGCTGGGATTAGTTTACCAATTATAACATTTTCTTTTAATCCGTTTAAGTGGTCGACTTTTCCGTGAACAGCGGCATCAGTTAAGATCCTAGTTGTTTCTTGGAACGAAGCAGCTGATAAGAAGCTTTCTGTTTCTAGTGAAGCTTTAGTAATACCAAGTAATACTGGTTTACCAGTTGCTGGACGTTTACCTTCTAAGATTAATTCTTTATTTTCTTCAGTAAATTTATTGATGTTTACCATAGTTCCTGGTAAGAATAATGAATCTCCTGAATCGATAATTCTAATCTTAGAAATCATTCTACGAGCCATAATTTCAACGTGTTTATCAGAAATATCAACACCTTGTGAACGATATACTTTTTGAATTTCAAATAAAATGTACTCTTGAACTGTGATTGGGTCAGTAACAACTAATAACTCTTTTGGTGAAATTGCACCATGAGTAAGTCTTTGTCCAGCTTTAACTTCTTCACCTTGTTCGACAGCAAGTTTTGCGCCGTAGTTAGAAGTGTGCTCACGAGTTTCAACGTCATTTTTAACATATATTTTATAAGTTCCATTATCTTCTTCGATCTTAGATACTACACCATTAATCTCAGAGATAGTAGCTTTACCTTTAGGGTTACGAGCTTCGAAGATTTCAGTAACACGTGGAAGACCTTGAGTAATGTCATCTCCACCGGCAACTCCACCAGTGTTGAAGTTTCTCATGGTTAACTGGGTACCTGGTTCACCGATTGATTGAGCGGCCATAATACCAACAGCTTCACCAATTTCCACTTCTGAACCAGTAGCTAAGTTACGTCCGTAACATTTACGGCAAACACCATGATCAGTTTTACATGTTAGTACACTTCTGATTGGAACTTTAGTAACTCCAGCTTTAATAATCTTTTCAGCAACTTGTTCAGTAATATATGTATCTTTATCAAATAATACTTCTTTTGTTTCTGGATGTAAGATTTTCTTATTAGTATATCTACCAACAATTCTATCTTCTAATGATTCAATTGGAGTACCATCGGTATTATAGAAAGCTTCAACTACAACACCTTGTTCAGTACCACAGTCATCTTCCTTAACAATAACATCTTGAACAACATCGACAAGTCTTCTTGTTAAGTAACCAGCATCGGCTGTTTTTAAGGCTGTATCAACGGCACCTTTACGAGTTCCGTGGGTAGATGTGAAGAATTCAGATACAGTAACACCTTCTGATAATGAAGATAAAATTGGGATTTCAACATAATCACCATTTGGTTTACTCATGATACCACGCATACCAGCCATTTGTCCGTATTGATCAATAGATCCACGAGCTTTAGAATCAATCATCATGGTAATAGAAGATTCTGGATTGGCTTTTAGTCTTTTATCTAAGTCATCATAGATTTTAGATTTGGCATCAAACCAAGTTTGAATTACGTTATCATATCTTTCTTTATCAGTAATTAAACCGCGTTTAAATTGTTTAGTAATAGTTTCAATTTTTTTATTAGCTTCAGCAATAATATCTTTTTTGACAGGGCTTTCTTGGATATCGTCAATTGAAATACTGATTCCAGATAATGTCGAATATTTGAAGCCTAAATCTTTAATGGCATCAAGCATAACTGAAGTTTCAGTTGTGTGATATCTTTTATAGATTTGAGCAATTAATCTTACGATTGCACCTTTATTTAAAGCTTTAACTAAAGGCATTTTTTCAATTTCTTCTTTGATGTTTTTACCTTTATCGATAAAGTATTTTGCAGGGGTGCATTTAACGGCATTATCAACGCTACTGTCGTTTATATATTGGAAAGTATCTGGGAAAACTTCATTAAAGATAATTTTACCAGGAGTAGTTACTAAATACTTATCCATGTATTTGTCTGGGAATATTTTATGTTTAAATGATTTAACTGGTAAAGCAATACGAGTGTGAAGAGTAATCTCTCTTCTTTCGTAAGCCATAACAACATCGTCGGCATTTCTGAATACTCTACCTTCACCTTCTAATCCAGCTTTTTCCATAGTTAGATAATAGTTACCTAAAACCATATCTTGACCAGGAGTAGCAATTGGTGAACCATCTTTTGGAGATAAAATGTTGTTAGCACCTAACATTAAAAGTCTTGCTTCAGCTTGAGCTTCTTCACTGATTGGTACGTGAACAGCCATTTGGTCTCCATCGAAGTCGGCATTGAAGGCTGGACATACTAATGGGTGAAGTCTAATAGCTTTACCTTCGATTAATTTTGGCTCAAAAGCTTGAATACCAAGTCTGTGTAACGTTGGAGCTCTATTAAGTAATACGGGGTGTTCTTTAATAACTTCTTCAACGATGTCCCATACACGTTCATCTTGATTTTCAATCATTCTTTTAGCCGCTTTAATATTGCTGGCAATTTCTTTAGAAACTAGGCCATGAATAACATGTGGTTTGAATAATTCTAGAGCCATTTCTTTTGGAATACCACACTCATACATTTTAAGTGATGGTCCAACGACGATAACTGAACGGCCAGAATAATCAACACGCTTACCAAGTAAGTTTTGACGGAAACGACCTTGTTTACCTTTTAACATACTTGATAATGATTTTAATGGTCTATTTCCTGGTCCAGTGATGTTTTTACCACGACGACCATTATCGAATAGGGCATCAACAGCTTCTTGTAACATTCTTTTTTCGTTTTGAATGATAATAGAAGGGGCACCTAAATCAATTAATTTTTTAAGACGGTTGTTACGGTTAATAACACGCCTATATAAATCGTTTAAATCTGAAGTAGCAAATCTGCCACCATCTAGTTGAATCATTGGTCTAAGCTCTGGTGGGATAACTGGAAGAGCGGTTAAAATCATCCATTCAGGACGGTTACCTGATTCTAGGAAAGCATCTAAGACATCTAATCTTTTAATTAAACGAACACGTTTTTGACTAGAAGAATCTTTGATTTCGGCAATTTCCTTTTTAATTTCATCTACTTCTTTTTGTAAATCTACTTCTTTTAATAATTCTTGAATAGCTTCAGCACCCATGCCAACTCTAAAGGTATTACCATATTTTTCATAGTAAGTACGGTATTCTTTATCGCTGATAGTTTGCTTCTTTTCAAGTGGTGTGTCACCTGGGTCAAGAACGACGTATGATACAAAGTATAATACTTCTTCTAGCTCTCTTGGTGACATATCAAGAACTAGCCCCATTCTTGATGGTACGCCTTTAAAGAACCAGATATGTGATACTGGTGTGGCTAGTTCAATATGACCCATACGTTCACGGCGGACTTTAGATTTAGTAACTTCTACGCCACAACGGTCACAAATGATATTTTTGTATCTTAATCTTTTGTATTTACCGCAGGCACATTCGAAGTCTTTAGTTGGTCCGAATATTTTTTCACAAAATAATCCGTCACGTTCTGGTTTTAAAGTTCTATAGTTCATAGTTTCAGCTTTTTTAACTTCACCATATGACCATGAACGAATTTTTTCTGGTGAGGCAATGGCAATTCTTATTCCTTCAAAACTATTTGCATCCATTATTTATCCTCCCCTTCCAAACTTTTTAATTCTTCATCAGTTGGCTCTTGATCTTCATTTTCATCAAATTCATCTAATTCGTTTTCTAATTCAGTAGGTATTACTTCATTATTTTTTTCGTTTGCTTCTTTTTCTTTTAGAATTTCACTTTCTAAATCGCTATCTGGAACATAGCTATCTTTTTCAGCTTCTTCTAATTCTTTAAGTTCAACGTAATTTCCATCTTTATTTAGGACTGTAATATCTAAACCTAAAGCTTGGAATTCTTTAATTACAACTCTGAAGCTTTCTGGAACACTTGGTTTTGGTAATTCTTCACCTTTGACTAAGGCTTCATATACCTTAACACGACCAGTTACATCATCTGATTTAACAGTCATCATTTCTTGTAAGATGTGAGCAGCACCATAAGCATATAATGCCCAAACTTCCATTTCTCCGAAACGTTGACCACCAAATTGAGCTTTACCACCTAGAGGTTGTTGTGTAACTAATGAGTAAGGTCCTGTAGATCTTGCGTGTAATTTATCATCAACCATGTGATCTAGTTTAATCATGTACATAACTCCGACACTGATTCTATTATCGAATCTTTCACCGGTTCTTCCGTCATATAACCACATTTTTCCGTCTTTATCTAGTCCGGCTTCTTCTAGTGCGTCAACGATTTCATTTCTAGTGGCACCATCGAATACTGGAGTAGCAACGTGAATTCCTAAAGATTTAGCAGCCATCCCTAGGTGTAATTCTAGGATTTGTCCTAAATTCATACGAGATGGAACTCCTAGTGGGTTAAGTAAGATATCAACGGTACGACCATTTTTATCATATGGCATATCTTCTTCAGGAAGTACTAATGAAACAACACCTTTGTTTCCGTGACGTCCTGAGATCTTATCTCCGACACCGATTTTACGTTTTTGAGCGATATATACTCTAACTTTCTTACTAACACCAGCTGGAAGGTCGTCACTATCTTCTTTAGTTAAGATTTGAACATCGTGAACGATTCCACCGCCGCCGTGTTGAACTCTTAATGATGTATCTCTAACTTCTCTGGTTTTTTCACCAAAGATAGCATGTAATAATTTTTCTTCTGAAGTAAGTTCAGCCATACCTTTAGGGGTAACTTTACCAACTAAGATATCATCATCTTTAACTTCAGTACCAATTCTGATAATACCGTTTTCATCTAGGTTTTTACGAGCTTCTTCTGAAACATTTGGAATGTCTCTAGTAAACTCTTCAGCACCTAATTTAGTATCACGGCATTCAATTTCATAGTCTTTAATATGAATTGATGTAAAGACGTCATCGTTAACTAATCTTTCATTTAAGATAACGGCATCTTCATAGTTATATCCATCATAGTTGACGAAGGCAATAGTTAAGTTTTTACCTAAGGCCATTTCACCTTGATCTGTTGATGGTCCATCGGCAATAACCTCACCTACTTTAACTTTATCGCCTTTTCTAACGATTGGTTTTTGGTGATAACATGTTCCCATGTTACTTCTTTCAAAACCTTCTAAGTAATATGTGTCAGTGCCTTTAGCATTTTTAACAATAATTTTACGAGCGTCAACATAGTCAACAATTCCGTCTGCTTTAGCACATATTACAACACCTGAATCTCTAGCAGCAATAGCTTCGATTCCAGTTCCAACATATGGAGCTTCAGCTTCAAGTAGAGGGATAGCTTGACGTTGCATGTTGGCACCCATCAAGGCTCTCTTACCATCGTCGTGCTCAAGGAATGGAATTCCACTAGTTGTAATAGAGATAATTTGTTGTGGTGATACATCGACATAATCGATTTTTTCTTTTTCGATGATTAAATTATCATTTTGATATCTAACAGGAACTCTATCTTCTAATATGTTTCCTTCATCATCTGATTTAATGGTTGCTGGTGCGATATAGTATTCTAATTCTTCATCAGCAGTCATATATCTAATTTCATCAGTTAATTTATTATCGACAACTTTACGATATGGAGTTGTAATAAATCCATATTCATTTACTTTAGCGTAACTTGCTAAAGATGTGATTAATCCGATGTTAGGTCCTTCTGGAGATTCTACTGGACAAAGTCTACCATAATGTGATGGGTTAACGTCACGAACTTCCATTCCTGCCCTATCTTTAGAAAGTCCTCCAGGTCCTAATGAAGATAATCTTCTTTTATGGGTTAATTCAGCAATTGGATTGATTTGGTCCATGAATTGTGATAATTGAGATGATCCAAAGAACTCTTTAATAGCAGCAGTTAATGGTCTAATGTTGATTAAACTTTTTGGAGTAACTTCAGCAACGTCTTGAGTACTCATTCTATCTCTAATCATTCTTTCAATACGGCTTATACCAATTCTAAATTGATTTTGCAATAATTCTCCGACTTGTCTAACACGTCTATTTGATAAGTGATCGATTTCGTCGAATGATCCAATACCATCTAATAAATTTAGATAGTATGAAAGTGAAGCATAAATATCTGATACAGTTAGACGTTTAATATCGATACTTTGATCATTACCAATTATTTTAACTATCTTTTCTGGGTTAGTCTTAGAATATACTTTAACAATTTGAACGTCACCATAACTGTCCAATTCGTTATTGATTAAAGCTTCTTTTTTACCATAACCATTTTCGAATACTGGTTTTAATTTTTCTAATAATTCTTTAGTAACTGTGTCACCGCTTTTAGCGATTACTTCGCCATCAACTTTAATATCTTCAGCTAAACGGCAACCTAAAAGTCTATCAGTGACATTTAGTTTTTTGTTGAATTTATAACGTCCAACTTTAGCTAAATCGTATCTGAATGCATCAAAGAATCTAGTGATTAATTGGTTTTTCGCACTTTCTAAAGTACTTGGTTCACCAGGTCTTAATTTTGAATGGATATCGATTAAGGCTTCATCGGTGTTTTTGTTAGTATCTTTTTCGATAGTTTTAATTAAGTAATCATTTTCACCAAATAAATCTAAGATATCACTATCACTAGATAAGCCAATAGCTCTAAGTAGTGTTGTTACTGGAACTTTTCTCGTTCTATCAATACGAACATAGATGATATCACGAGCATCAGTTTCGAACTCTAACCATGTACCTCTAGTCGGAATAATTTGAGCTCCAACAGTTACTTTACCATTTTTCTTATCTACTTCTTTACCGAAGTAAACAGATGGTGAACGAACTAATTGTGATACAATAACACGTTCAGCACCATTGATAATGAAAGCTCCACTATCGGTCATGATTGGCATGTCACCTAAATAAATTTCTTGTTCTTTAACTTCACCAGTTTCAACATTGAAAAGTCTTGCTTCTACTTTTAGTGGCGCAGCATAAGTAGAATATCTTTCTTTACATTGTTTAATGGTGTGTCTTGGTTCATCGAAACTATATTCACCAAATTCCAATGACAAATTACCAGTGAAACTCTCCACTGGAAAAATATCATCAAAAACTTCTTTAATACCTTCAGTTATGAACCATTGATATGAATCTTTTTGAATCTCTAATAAGTTGTTTAATTCAATTGCGTTTTTTGTTTTACCGTAATTTCTTCTCTCTCTTTTGTCGTTTATTTTTTGAATTTTGTATGCCAAGTATTTCACCCCTATAAACTAGTTTTTTAGATTTTTCATGTACCTATGGGAGTACATGTCGCCAATTTATAATTATAAAGGTTTTACCTCAAAAAGTCAACGCTTTTTAGCACATATTATATAAAAACCTTTATTTTTCGCTACGACAGCTACATCGTATGCTTTTTCTAGATCTTTGGCTAGAGATTTGGCTCCTTGATTTTTATTTACAACGAGCCATAGTTCCCCTTCGTCTTTTAAATGGTTAACTGCTCCAAATAAGATATCATATAAGATTTTTTTACCAACTCTAATTGGTGGATTTGTGATAATAAAATCATATTTTTTAGTGACATTTTCATAGATATTACTTTTAAAAACGTTGATATTTACATTATTTAATTTGGCATTTTTACTAGCTAAATTAAGGGCTCTTTCATTAATATCAATCATATCAACGTTAGCGTTTGCTACTTTCTTTAAGTAAATACCTATTGGTCCATAACCACAGCCAAAGTCAAGAACATCACCTTTTATTTTGTTTAAATCGATATTTTCCAGAAGAGTCCTAGTTCCAAAATCTAAGCCTTTTTTGGAAAATATCCCATTATCAACGATAAATTTTAGTTTAGTATCATTAATGATAACGTCAATAACGCGCTCATCACTTTTTACATAATCATTCGTAAAATAATGTGACATTTTGCTCTCCTTTAATTAAACGGGTAAAGCCCACACTATACTTGTGATAGTGCAGGCCTTTTAATATTCGTAATTATTTAACTTCAACAGTTGCGCCAGCTTCTTCTAATTTAGCTTTTAATTCATCAGCTTCTGAAGATGGAATATTTTCTTTAACAGCTCCACCGTTATCAGCGATAGCTTTAGCTTCTTTTAATCCTAAACCAGTAACTTCTTTGATTAATTTGATAACTGGTAATTTGTTAGGTCCAGCAGATGTTAATGTAACAGTAACTGTACTAGGTCCAGCAGCCTCTTCAGAAGCAGCAGGTGCAGCAGCAACAGCTACAGCGCTTGGATCAACACCAAATTCCTCCTTCATTGCATCTACTAATTCCATAACTTCAAGCATAGTCATTTCTTTAAGACCAGCGATAAATTCATCTTTATTAATTTTTGCCATTTATATCATTCCTTTCTAATTTTCTTCTTTTTCCTTTAAATCTTTTGCGTATAAGTCTAAGCAAATAGATAAACTCTTAAGTGGGTAGATAAGTCCACTCGCAAGCATTGTAAGTAATCCATCTCTTGATGGTAATTTTGATAACTCTGATAATTTAGCCTCATCAGTTTTTTCGCCATCAATCAAACCAACTTTAACAACTAGGGCTGGATGTTTTTTAGCGAAATCGTATAGAACTTTAACTGGAGCTACTGCATCGTTACCAAAGGCCATAGCTTTTGGACCTTTTAAATCATCAGTTAAATCGATTTTTAAAGTGTCAAAAGCTCTTTTAACTAATGTGTTTTTGTAGATTTTAAATTCTGAATCATTTTCTTTTAAAGCTCTTCTAAGTTCATTTGTTTCATCAACGGTTAATCCTTGATATTCAAATAGAACGGTTGCTGAAGCATTTTTTGTTTTCTCAGCGATTTCATCGATGATTTCTTGCTTTTTGTCTAAGATTTTTTGATTAGCCAATTTTAGCACCTCTCTTTCTTTCGCCGTAATATAAAAGCTCTAGCGTGTATGCCAGAGCGAAAGTACTTTATATATAAGTATCCTCGGTAGGAAATTAAGCTTTTCAGCACCTACTGTCTACGGCATAATCAAATTCACGAATTCATTATATCATAGCTTTTATTAATTGTCAAAGCTAGATGGGTCAACTTTAATACCAGGTCCCATAGTTGCTGATAGGGAAATATTTTTAACATAAGTTCCTTTAACAACACTTGGTTTAGATTTGATAATTAAAGTAACAAAGGTTTTTAGGTTATCGATTAAGTCTTCATCACTAAATGAAACTTTACCGATTAAAGCGTGTACGTTACCGAATGAATCAGTACGGTACTCTACTCTACCTTTTTTAACTTCTTCAACAGCTTTTTTAGTATCCATAGTAACGGTACCAGTTTTAGGGTTTGGCATTAAACCTTTTGGACCTAAGATA
Source organism: Candidatus Coprosoma sp. (assembly GCA_963928595.1). Lineage (GTDB taxonomy): Bacteria > Bacillota_I > Bacilli_A > RF39 > UBA660 > Coprosoma. The sequence continues at coordinate 33,962 of CAWVFK010000009.1, forward strand.
CGTCCGATTTTACCTAAAGCAGGCATCATATCTGGTGTAGCAATTAAGCTATCGAAATCAAACCAGTTTTCCTTTTGGATTTTTTCGATCATGTCAGTATCGCCAACATAATCAGCTCCAGCTTCTTTAGCGGCTTTAGCAGCATCACCTTTAGCGATAACTAAAACTTTTTTTGTTTTACCAGTTCCATGTGGTAAAACAATAGCTCCTCTTAATTGTTGATCAGCTTTTTTAGTATCTAGGTTTAAGTGCATAGCTACTTCTACTGAAGCATCAAAACTAGTATAAGAAGTTTCTTTAACAAGTTTTACAGCTTCTTCTTTAGTGTAAAGCTTATTTTTGTCAAACTTTTCAGCTTGAGCTAAGTATTTTTTACCTTTTTTCATCTTTTTACCTCCTTGTGGTTTTTGCGGATTATTCCTCCCACATAGCATGGGTTTTTTAGTCTTCAACTTTAACGCCCATATTTAAAGCTGTACCTTCAATGATCTTCATTGCATCTTCAACAGTATAGCAGTTTAAATCTGGAAGTTTTGTTTCAGCGATTTCTCTAAGTTTGTCTTTAGATAAGGTTGCAACAGTTTCGTTTTTACCGTTAACTGAACCTTTCTTGATACCGCAAGCTTTTTTGATTAAGAAAGCTGCAGGTGGAGTTTTAACTACGAAGCTGAAACTTCTGTCTTCGTTAACAGTAATTTCAACTGGTAATATATCTCCCATCTTATCTCTTGTTGCATCGTTAAATTGAGTACAAAATTCACCCAAGTTAATTCCTGCAGGTCCTAAAGCTGTACCAACTGGTGGAGCTGGTGTTGCTTTTCCGGCTGGAATTTGAATTTTGATTTTCTTAATTTTATTAGTTGCATCTTTTGCCACGAAAAACACCTCCTATAATTTTTTTCGTGGGTGGTTCCAATGATTATCCGCTTCATCTCATTTGGTAATCTCCCACTTTTCTATATCAAAAATAATATAGCGTATTAATAGTATCACAAAACAAGCGTTTTGTAAACTAGGCTTTAGAAATTTGTGATAGTTCTAATTCAACTATTGTCTCTTGTCCAAATAGGTCGATAGCCACTTCTAATTTAGCTTCTTTTAAGTCGACCGATTTAATAGTACCATACATACCTTCAAATGGACCAGAGATTACTTTAACTTTTTCGCCTTCTTTTAAGTCATTTTCAGCATCTAATCTGCTCATACCCATAGTACCTAAGATTCTATCAACTTCAGCTGGAGTTAATGGGAATGGTTTAGCGCCTTTACCAGACGAACCAATAAATCCCGTAACACCTGGAGTATTTCTGACAATAAACCAAGCTTCATCGGTCATAACCATTTCAACTAAAATATAGCCTGGGAAAAGTTTTACTTTTTTTTCTTTACCATTAGCGTCAACAACAGTTTCTTCAGGAACAACTACTCTTAAAATGTAGTCTTCCATACCCATTGAACTAGCGCGCATTTCAAGTTTTTCTTTTACCTTATTCTCGTGCCCAGAATAAGTGTTTACAACATACCATTGTTTCTCCATTAATTACCCCTCCAACAAAGTTCTGACAGCAGCAATGATAAAATCTGATAACATAAAGAATAATGCGAATACAATAATGCATAGTAAAACAGCTACTGAATATTTGAACATTTCCTTTTTCTTTGGCCATCTGACCTTTTTGAATTCAGAGCGAATTCCGCCTAAAAGTTTCTTTTTTTCTTTTTTAGCCTTCTTTTCTTTTTTGGCATTTTTTGCCATACAATTCACCTACTTTAATTTTATGTTTTTTCCAAATAAAAAACACTTTTGTGTGTTCACTAATAAAGTATCACATAAAGTGTCTTTTGTCAATGTTTTTGAAAATATTTTTAACGGTTGAAATAGTTACCAAGAACCACCGCCACCGCCGCCAGAACCACCACCTGATGATCCGCCACCAGATGAACCACCTGAAGATCTTGGTGAGGATGACATAGCGGTCGTTGCAGAAGACATAGCTGCGCTCATAAATGTTCCAAAGGTAACAATTGAGAATGTTCCTGTACCAGCATACCAGTTAGGAGCTTGCATCGTTATAGTTTCAAATTTTTTAACCCATTTATCAGAAATTCCCAACACATAAGTATAAGGTAAAATATCATAAAAGTAATTTGGGTTTTGCATGACCATAGCTTCTAATTTATCTTTTTCAACTGTTTCCAAATAAGTTTTAAAGCCTTTAATTTTGCCTAAAATCTCTAACCCATAAGTTGTCCTTTTGGGTATATGCTTTAGACAGATGAGCATAATAGCCAAATATACAAATCCAATTAAATATCCAAATAAATAGATGTTATCTTGAGTAATCGCTGGTAAAACCATGAAATACCATGGCGCGCCGCCGAATAAGAATCCCCAAACAATGGCAAACAGCTTCGGAATGGTAGGAGATGTTCCAAAAAAGGCATAAAGCATTACGGCTAAAGCTATTCCTGGGAATATTAAGGCAAATATAAGCTCGCTTATATTACCATAACTTAAAATAGGAATAGCGGTTATTAAAATGTAAGAAATAAGCATCATTATAATGATATATTTCTTTTTGCTTGTTGATTTTGGTTCAAAGATTTTTTTTGTGTTTTCTTTGCTATTGACGTTTGTTAATATTTGATTTACAGTTAAATAAAAACTATTATAAAGAGAGGAAATATTTACTTCTTTAGACGAAGATTTAAATAACCCCTCTAAGAAAAGTCTTTCATTTAAGTTGTTTCCATCATAATCTTTTAATTTAATTATTTTAAAGTTTTTAACTTTTGAGAACAACGAGTTTTCATTAGTTTCAATTATTTGAATATAACCCCTGTTAGCTAAATAAATTAAAAGTGAGGTAACATCAGCCTTACTGGCTTTTCCTTTATATAAGAAACCAACTTCTAGGCTATTGAAACCTTCTGGAGGATAGAACTCAATTGTTTCTACAACTTTTTTATCACGGCCATAAATAAACCATAAAATTACAGATATTATTAAGCAAATTATGGGAACTATATAGATTAAATAGTCTTGAATGGTAATATTATTAATGGCTTTATCAAAATAATCTTCAGGAAGCTCAGCTCTAATAGTTAAGGCCTCATTAGGATTTAATATACCGATATAATAACCAGCAATTGTATTTTCATTAACACTATAAAGAATATTATTATTATCAATAGAACCTTTGGTACCTGATGAAAAACCTATTGTACTAGAATCAAATTCTTTTGGCATAGTTACAGAAAATGTAACATTACCAATGACGGTATCCCATTCATCACCAATAATATTATAGTATAGTTCATCATAATCTTGGACTGGGTCTTTACCAATATTATAATTGTATTTAATGGTGTATGTGTGTTTACCTGTTACTGTTTTATCGGCATCACCTATTTGAATATTATAAGTGCCATTAGATTTAGAGATGTCATACATATTATCAACACTTAAATTAGATATTTTAGCGCGATTAGTTGATTTGGTTCCATCTAATCTAACGATGTTATTTTTTAATGGGATTTTTCGGTATATTCCGTGTTTTGGCACATTAAAATAAGCTGTTATGGTTTCAGTTATATCAAAGCTATTATCTTCGTGAACGATCATATTAATGTCATACTGATCAATTACATAATCATAAGAAGCATATTTATTATTTGCGCTAGGAGTGTAAGAGTTAGATGAAGTGTCGGCTTTGGTATTAATAAGCAAACGATAATATTTTATGTCTTGAGCCTTATATTTTCCTAAAAGAGTTAAATTCGACATAAAATTTAATTTACTTTGATTTTGGGTAACTATACCACTATGAAAAGCCGTAGTTATTAATTCATTATTTAAATCATAGTAAGAAATTATCGCATCATAATGAATATTATTTGATGATGTGTTAATTACATCAGCGGTTAAGCCGAAAGATAAAGATGAGGATGATGAATTATCGTGAAATGTAATGTTTGAAAAGGATAAACTATCAGCAGATAAACTAGATGTACCATCTACATTGATAATTTCAGTTTGAGCTGTTAAGGCTTGAGCGCTTGGACAGATAAAAATTAAAGATAAAAATACGACGAGAAATAAAGATAATCCCTTTTTTATTCTTTTCATATTGATCCTCTAAAACTGAACTTTAACATTTTCTCTTTCTTGATTATTTGTTTCAAACATTTCTTTTGATTTATAGCCAAACAATTTGGCAAAGATATTGCTTGGAAACATTTCGACTTTGTTATTAAACATTTCAACAACTCCATTATAATATTTTCTCGAATTTGCAATATCTTCTTCAACTTTAGATAATTCCCTACTTAAATCTTGAAAGTTAGTACTAGCTTTTAAATCTGGGTAGCTTTCAGCTAAAAGCATTATTTTGTTAATATCTTTTGATATCTTTTGATTTGTTTTAACTTTTTCTTCATCAGACATACTGTCATAACTACTATTTCTAAGTTCAACGACCTCTTTTAAAGTACTTTCTTCATGTTCGGCATAGCCTTTGACAGTTTCAACAATATTAGGAATTAAATCCCATCTTTTCTTTAAATAAACATCCATAGTGGCAAAGGCTTCCTTTACCATGTTTTTTAATTTGATAAAATTATTATATGTAATAAAAGCATAAAGAACAATTATTACAATTACAGCAATTACTATATAAATCCACATATTTATTCCTCCTTTTAAATAAACTTATGTGATTTTCTCTTGGCTGTCTGCTCATATAATTCTTTTTTATTTCTCTTTAAAATTTTGTTAAGCCTAACTTGCTCTTCTAATAAAGATTTTATTTTAGATATATCATCTGAATTCAAGTTATTTTCGGTATTTTCTGGTAATAAATTTGCTGTTGATAGAATTAAATTTAAAACTTCACTATTTAATTTTTCATATAAATCAGTTAATTCAAAATAATTTCCACTTATTTTTTGACTTTCTGCTAAATCTGGCTTATACTCTCTTCTAAAATCAATATATCCAATCTCATCTAAAAATAGTATATGTTTAGAAAGTAATAACTTATATTCTTCGTCATAATACCACTGAATATTCTTTAATCTATAAAGCTTTTGGTCATATAAAGCCCACTTACCATAATCATTTACAACCTCATACGCATATTCTTCACTGACAAATGGGTATGCCTTTCCAGTGAATTTTAGTTCTGATATTTTGTCAATTAATACTCTATAACTAGCTTGGGATTTTGGCCATTTTCCAAGTTCAACTATCAATATGTTGTGTTCATCTCGATAACATTTGGCCTTAGTTATTATTTCTGGTAAGTAAGGTGATTTTAAAATAGGACGAACACCATGTGTATCGTCTAAGTATGCCTCATGTGTTTTACCCATTTCATCAAAAATCACACCATCGGGATCGCCTTGAGTTACTTTGGCTATACCGGTCCAATATTCTTTTGGATAAAAATCATAATCAAATAGACTGCACTGACTACCTACATTTTCTAACAACTTTCCTCTCCCGATATACATTGGTAATGGTAAAGTTAATAAAAAGTCGTCTTTTTTATACATATTCTCACCTTCCTACTATATTTAAATTATAATTTAAACCACTTAAAAAGTCAAAGGTAATATAACTTGTTAATTTATCAAAATGTCAGTAATGAGTTCAGTAGTATCACTACCAAAATCTTTTATTTTAAATAGAGTATCTTTGAAAAAATTATTTTTGGTGTTTTGGTTGTTTATTTTCATAAGATATTTATCACCAGCTTTTTCAATATCTATGTCTTTGGTATATCTTTGATATTTTAATTTTAAATTTTCAAGTTCTTCTTTTTGACCATAAATATATAACATACCATTATTAAGGTGCACACTATTTGGGACAAATGATCTTTGAAACTGTTTAATTATATCAAAATTACAAATAATGGTATTTAAAGATTTCTTTTTAAAATGTTTTTTGATTTTTTTAATGTTTATTTTTTTATTTTTTCCGCGTTTAGTCATACTAAATTTTTTGCCAGTTTTACTAATATTGGTTAAAAGATAACAGGTATATATGTCATCGTTTTTTTCAATAGCATCTAAAAGCTGATCATCATTAAGTCCAATGCCTAATAAAGTGCCTTTTAAATTGTTTATGATTTCTAATAATCTTTTATTCATGTTTTTCCTCCAATAATTTATTTATGACATAGCTTGTAGCTAACAACCCGGCAGTAGCTGGAACAAAAGCATTGGAACCGATTTTCCCTTTAACTAATGGAATTTCTTTAGAAAAAATAACCGGAACTTTAGCTTTAATTTTTTCATCTTTAATCATTTTTCTAATAATTTTAGCGATTGGATCATATTCGGTTTTTCTGATGTCAGATATTTCTAGTAATTCTGGATGCATTTTATTACCGGTTCCCATTACAGATATAAATGGAATGTTTTCCTTTAAGCATCTTTTAATAATGAGCTTTTTGGTTTTAATAGTATCGATAGCATCAACGACAAAATCTATTTTTTGAGTAAAGACTTCATCGATGTTTTCTTCATTTAAAAATGTTTGTAAAGGAATAATTTGACAGTTTGGGTTTATGTTTTTAGCTGTTTCACTAGCTATTTCGACTTTTGGTTTACCAATGGTATTTTGATAAGCCAAAGCTTGTCTATTTAAATTAGTGATATCAATTACATCATTATCAATTACGATGATCTTTTCAATACC
>CAWVFK010000010.1:0-45423 GCA_963928595.1 Candidatus Coprosoma sp.
TTAGAAGGCACTTGTAGTTGGAGAAAAGAAGGTAATTTGATATATTTAAAATCGAAAGATCCATCAGTAGAAGTGAGGGAAGTTCCCCTTACTATCCGTGGTAAAACTTTAATTTCTGTAGATAATGACGTACTTGTAAAAATTAATTAATAATTTAAATTTTATAATTATTATAGTGAATGTGGAAAAATACAAGTTTAATGAACTTATAAACGAGGTAGCACCTTTTTTCCGACAAAGTCAAGTGCACATTTACAAAACTATGCCCCCATGTATAAATAAGCAAGTGTTATTTGTTACGTGGTTTTTTTTTTAACTTTTTTTAATCAATTGCTATACAAAAAGCTATTGTTTGTCTAAAGGCTTAAAATAGCCTTTTTTTCGTGTCTTGTGGAATTATGGTTGTAATAGTCTACTTTTAAGTAAGAGGTGGTTTATCTGTCTACTTTAAAGTTATAGGGGGTATGAATATATGACGTTTTACACTACAAAGGAAATAAGTTGTATTTTAGGGCTATCTATTAAGACAGTTCAAAAACTAATTAGAGAAAGACAGTTGCAAGCATATAGAGTTGGTGGTCGTTATCTAGTTAGTGAAGAAACACTAAAAGAATACATCAAAAATCGAAAAGTATAGACTATACAGAAACTAGGACACTTTTTAATAATTACTTTGAAAGTTAAAAATATAATTTTAGGAGTGATAACAAATGAATAAAAAAATTGGCTTTGATGATATTTTTGATACGAAAGACATTGAGAAAGTCTTTGAACAAACACTAGAATTTGATATTTTAAAACTTATGGATAAGTGGCACAATGAGAACAAACAATCAGAAAGAGAAAAATATCAAAAACAAAGAGAGGAACAAGAACAGTTGAAAAATTTTATCAAACAGACAATTAAAGAAGAAATGCAAAAAATGTTAAGAGGTAAAGGTTTGTTTGGAGAGAAATTTTATAGAGAGTTAGAAGTGGCAGGCTTTGAGAGAAATTGTATAGGTTGTATGTTTGCCGAAAAAAATTATGGCTCTTATTCTACTAGAGGAGTTATGTAATAAGATATAAGATAGATAAACACCTCTTTTTGTTTATTTACCATTTAATTACAATAAAAAAAGACATTTTGTTATATGCCATTTTTGTACAATTTTACCGAAAAACGTATGTCATTTTTGACTTTAATATCATTGATAGGAGGTGTGAATAATGTTACAATTGCCAAAAACAATGCCTAGTGAGGGTTATATTGTTGATACAAACGGAAAAGTGTGTAAAGAAATACATCAAGGCGACAAAGTACATATTGTGAGAAATTCACAAGTAGAGCATTTACAAGAGTACATGGAAGTTAATAAAAATTATACTTTTTGTAAAATCTTTTGTAAAGCAAGTGATATATTAGCCCAATTACACTTAACCCCAAGCGAATATCAAATAATCTTTGCAATGTTAAGCCACATAGGTTTTGGAGAATATAGTGGCTATTTAATAAGTATAAAGTGTAATACATTTAATGGGTATCTTAATGAGGAAGAATTAAGACAAATTGTTAATATGCCTAAAAAAACTTTTAGTAGGGCAATAAAAAAATTAGAAAAAAAAGAAATAATCATATTAGAAAAAAATAGACAAGGCAAAGGCAATGCTATTTTAGTAAACCCTTTTATATTTATGAAAACAAATGAGATAACACGTTTACAATACGAAAAATTTAAAAATTCTAAATATAATTTTTGGAACAAATAATTTTTTCCCTCTCACTTAATTAGTAGGTTGTTACAAAAAGAGATAGGCATTTTATTTGTCTATCTCATTATTATCTTGAAAATATTTTTTTAACATTTCCATTTCGCTAGGGTTGTTTTGATTTAACTCTGTTCTAAACTCCTTTAGCAACTGATTAAAACGTTTATTTAAGCTATTTCTTTCCGTAATAGATAAGTTGTCATTATCTAGTGAAAATTTCACTTTTATAAGTTCTACTGATAATTTTTTCATTTTTTCCGTAAATACAAGTGGTATATCTTTAATATTTTGTTTTTGCATACTTAAAATCTCCTTAATTAAATTTTATCACGAATAAACAAATTGTTTATGATTTTTAGCTCTCATTAATAGTTTTTTGCTTGCAATTTTTACATAGATAATTTGAGGTTTAATGAGTGCCGAAATTGGTGCCGAAATTGGTGCCAAAGGGTGTAAATTCGTGATAGTTTATGACAGTTTTATTTTAGGAAAATTTCTAGTATAAAAAGTGTGAAAAAATAGTTGGTGCCCATAAAAGTGCCAAAAAGTGCCTAGAAAAAAAGGCTTTTCTTTTTTGGAAAATTGTTTTATAATAAGGCTATGCATGGGTGGCGGAATGGTAGACGCGCTACTTTGAGGGGGTAGTGAGGGAGACCTTGTGCGAGTTCAACTCTCGTCCCATGCACCAAAGTTGTATTTAAGATCTTGATAACAAGATCTTTTATAATGGAGTATAATTATATAAAACCTTTTTATACTATCTTGTTTTTTGTTAATTTGACATTGAATTTTTTTTGTGTATAATAATGCACACATTGGAGGAAAAGTAGTATGGGGTTTGATAAAAATCAAATAGATAGTGTTATTTTCTTTTTACAAAATCTAAAAAAACTATTTAGTATTATAATAAAAAGTACAATTTTACATTTTCGTGAATTATTTTAATTAATTAGACACATTTTACATATGCTTTATTTGAATATGTTGACATTAATAAATAAAAATGTTATCATGAAATTACTTAATAGGATAGCGCAATACTTTTAATTACTTGTAGTTTTATAAACTCAAATTTTTAATCCGTATATTTATGCTTATTAAAAACTTGAGAATATAGATAGTAATTAAAACTTCTTTGCTTACCTTATGCGTGGAAGATTAGTATAGGGGAAGAAAGATGCGTATTATCGATCAAGCTATTAAGTAGTGTACGTACATATGGGATCTTGATGCCAAATTATAAGTTGTAACTGTCAGTACAACCTATAATTTACCTTAACCCCATCCAAAAGCATGCTTTATGACAGAAAGCATGCTTTTTGGTATTAAAAGGTATTAAAGTTGACTAAAATCATATAAATTACTAAAATGATAATAAGAAGTATAACTTCTTAAAGAATGGAGATGTTAACATGAGAAAATTTTATTTATGTAAAAAGTGTGGGAATGTTGTTTCTCTATTAGTAAATGGTAAAGGAACTTTATCATGTTGTGGAGAACCAATGGAGGAATTAACCGCTAATACCGTTGATGCGGCTTTAGAAAAACACGTTCCATCATATGATGTTAGAGATAACAAAATAGTTGTTAAAGTAGGAGAAGTAATGCATCCAATGGATGAAGATCATTACATAAACTTTGTTGCTTTAGAATATGATGATACAATCGATATTCATAACTTTAAACCAGGTGATGATCCATTTTGGATATTTGATTATCAGGAAGGTGCTACTATCTATGCCTACTGTAATAAACATGGCCTTTGGAAAGTCGAAATTAACTAATAAATTAAACGATTCAAAATACTTGAATCGTTTTTTGATTAATGTAAAAACCTGTAAATATAAATAATAATTATAAATTAATGTATTAATATTATGGTATCCTATAATTAAAGATAATAAGTATTAAATAGACAAATAACAAAGGAGAGAAATTATGGCAAAAGATAATATATTTTGGACAGCTGAACCATCTGTTATTAAAATTTCTTTTTCGGACTTTATTAAAGATTACTATCCAAATTTCAAATTTAATTATAATTGGAATGCTTTACCAGAAATAGAAGACTATTTAATTAGACTTATGTATAATTCATTTGCAAATACTAATAATGTCAGGATTCAATTACCGAAACTTATATATGATGTTGAAATATTTTTCGCCTCTGGATTATTCACTGGAATATTTAATAGTTCTAATTTATCCAAAATTTTACAAGAACTAAAAGACAAAAATAATGGCTTTCGAATTATTGAATTTTTACCAAAAGAATTATCTGGTGTTTTTGGTAACAGCATTGAAAATAAGATTCAAATTAATCAAAATATGACTAGACATCCAAATAGTCCCAGCTTAACACCCCAAGAAATAAGAAGAATGTATATGTTTCATGAAATGGGACATAAAATTTTAAATATATTATCCAATAAAAAAACAATCAACGATTTTACTGATACTATAGATGATATATTACAAAGTAAAGGTTTAACTAATGTAGATCTTAATTATAAAAATTTTGTCAAAGAAGGTTTTTGGATGATTGAAGAATGTTTAACCCAGGAGTTAGCTGAGTATTTAACATATTACTCTTTAAATATAAAAAGACCTAATTTTGAAAATAGAGTAGACTTAGGGTGCCAAATATCTACCAATCTTGATTATTATGGAATTTTTCAGATGCCGACAATTAATCTAGGTAAAACTATACGTGGGTGTTCAAACGAAAAATCTACTAATGAAGAAGTACTGTTAAACATGATAAAAAAAGCTTTAAATTCTAATTTTGATCTAGAACTAATTTCCGAATACAATCAAGGAAGTGCCGAACTATACTATGATTTGTTTTTAACCTTAAGAACCATGGGATTTATTAAATATCAAAAATATGCTTCATTTGGAGTTGGAAACCCATTAAAAATAAATATTCAAAGTTGCTTAGATGCTATCGAAGCAATAACTAAAAATAATCGCGATTATCGTAATTATCCGATAGAAGGATATCCAGAAATTAATTTTAAACATAATAAAACCGCTTAAAAAGCGGTTTATTTTCATATGGTGCTGGAAACAGGACTCGAACCTGCGACCTGCTGATTACGAGACAGCTGCTCTACCAACTGAGCTATTCCAGCACGTTAACGCAATTACATTATATAATATTTTTATGCATTTGACTAGTTTGTTTTCATTTTTTTTACTTTGACCGTATAATTATTTCACATAATATCTATAAACACATCAGGAAACAAATTGATCGAAAGTTATAAAGACAAAAACGAACTAGCTGTTTCCTTCAGATTAGATATGAGTAAACTAAGAGATGAAAGTAATACCTACACCAAACTTACCGCCTTATCTAATCGTTTTAGAAAATGTCGTTTTATCATTAAATATTAGCGGATACAAAGGTAAAGATAAAAATCAAAAGTTTTAGAATGTCTAGAAAAAGTAGATATCGATAAATCCAAAGCAAATCAGAGAACTCTAACTCTATCTGGTAGTCAGCAACAACGTGTCGCTATTGCGAGAGCACTAGCCTATAACCCAAGTATTATTCTAGCTGATGAACCAACTGGCAATCTAGATAAAGAAAACGAAGAAAAAGTTTTAGACATATTTACAAATTTAGCTCATAAAGATAAAAAATGTATTATCATTATATCTCACTCAAACAACATCAAAGAAAAAGTCGATGTTGTTAAATACTTAAAAGAATGTAAAATTACAAATTAAACCTTCTTTTTATGTGCCAAAATATCGTAAAGTAATCTGTTTTTTCTAAGCAATTAATGGTATAATCTTATAAGAAGGTTAAACAAAAGGTGATAGTATGGCAGTAATAAAAATCATGGATGAACTTTTAGCTAACAAAATAGCCGCTGGTGAAGTAGTCGAAAGATGTGCCTCAGTTGTTAAAGAATTAGTCGAAAATAGTATTGATGCCGGTAGTACAGAAATCAAAGTCGAACTAGAAGACGCCGGAACAAGACAGATAAAAGTCATTGATAATGGTAAAGGTATGGACAAAGATGATGCCGTTTTAGCTTTCTCAAGACATGCGACCAGTAAAATAGATGATGAAGATGATTTATATAGATTAACTACTTTAGGTTTTAGAGGCGAGGCCCTAGCTTCTATAGCCGCTGTTAGTAAAGTTGATTTAAAAACATGCACGGGAGAAATCGGAACTCATGTAGTAATTAATGGTGGAAAAATATTAGAAGTAGGCTTAGGCGATGCTAGAAAAGGTACGACTATTACCGTCAGTGAACTTTTCTATAATACACCAGCCAGATTAAAACATATGAAAAGTTTATACACTGAGCTTGCTAGTATTACCGATTATATAAATAAACTAGCTTTATCTCAACCTAATATCAGATTCACTTTAAAAAACAACGATAATGTTATTTTAAGAACTGATGGTTCCGGTAATATTTTAAAAGTTATTCAAAGCATTTATGGTACTGATGTTGCCAGAAAAATGGTCCCAATTAAAGGTGAGAATGCCGATTATGAAATATCTGGTTATGTCTCACTTCCAGAAGTCCATAGATCAAGTAGAAATAATATGGTAACTATTGTCAATGGTAGAGTTGTTAGAAATATGGATATTAATAGAACCATAAATGATGCTTACCACTCATATAAACCAGATAATAGGTACCCAATTACCGTTATCAATATTGAGGTTGATCCAAGTGTTATCGATGTCAACATCCATCCAACTAAAATGGATATCAAATTTAGTAAAATGGACACTTTACTAGAATTAATTAAAGTAACTATCTTTGCGGCTATTACTGATAGAAATTTAATTCCCGAAGTATCAGTAAGAAAAGAAAAACCAAAAAGAGAAGAGTTACGTTTCGATTTGGAAAGACATTCTCACACCGAACCTAAAATTGAAGTTGAACCTATAGAATTTGAAGAGTCAGAAATTCCTGTCAATGAAAGTATTTATGAAGATGAAAACAATGGCGATATCGTTCATGAAGTTGTCATGGATAATGATGAATATAAAATAAACACTAAAGAAGAAGAAAAGGAATTTATGCCAGAAATGTATCCTGTTGGTTTGGTTCATGGCACATATATAATTGCCCAAAATGAAAAAGGTATGTATATCATTGATCAGCACGCAGCCAAAGAAAGATGTAACTATGAAAAATTTAAAGAAGCTATGGGAAAACCTAATATTGCTTCAACGCCTTTGCTTTTTCCCATTACGATTGAACTATCAAATGATGAATTCATTATCTTAAAAGAAAATATGCATATCTTAGAAGATTTAAAATTCAAAATTGAAGAATTCGGTATTAATTCAGTTATTGTCAAAGAACATCCGGCCTGGCTTCCAAAAGGTCATGAAGAAGAGTCAATAAGAAAAATTATTGAAATTGTCATTGCAACACGTAAAGATTTTAGTATCGAAAAATTTAATGAAAAAGTAGCTACTATGATGAGCTGTAAACACGCTATTAAAGCTAATACTAATATTACGATGGAAGATATGGAAGCTTTAATTTCTGATTTAAGAAATTGTAAAAATCCGTTCAACTGTCCACACGGTAGACCAACGATGATTTACTATTCCAATTATGATTTAGAAAAATTATTCAAACGTAGTGGTTTTGATACCATCAAATAGAAAGGAGTATATATGACATATTTAGATTATAGTGCGACAACGCCTGTCGATGATGAAGTTTTAGATACTTTTATAAAATCTTCAAAATTCATTGGTAATCCTAATTCCTTGCACGCTTTAGGAACTAAAGCCAAACACTTAATAGATGCATCTACTAATCAAATAGCTAGTATTTTAAACGTAAAACCTACAGAAATTATCTATACATCAGGTGCCTCTGAAAGTAATAATACAATTATTAAAGCCATGGAGAAATTCCAAAATAGGGGAAAACATATTATAACTACGGCTTTAGAACATTCATCTATTTATGCTCCTTTAAAACAGTTAGAAGAAAAAGGCTTTAAAATAGATTATGTGCCTTTAGAAAATGGCTTAGTTAAATTAGATACCTTAGAAAAAATGTTAACAGATGATACGATATTAGTTACTATTGCTATGGTAAGTAGTGAAACTGGTATTCGCCAGCCTATCGAAGAAATCGGTAAATTATTAAAAAAATATCCGAAAATAATCTTTCATAGTGATATAACTCAAGCTGTTGGAAAAATTAAATTTGATTTAACTGATGTTGATGCGGCTAGCTTTTCGGCTCATAAATTCTTTGGCTTTAAAGGAATAGGTATTTTATATAAAAAAGAAAATCTAATAATTGAACCATTGATTGCTGGTGGTAAAAGTACTACTGTCTTTCGAAGTGGAACTCCACCTTTAGAACTTATTGCTTCAACCGCTAAAGCTTTAAGATTAAGCTATGAAAACATTGATAACGATATTGTAAAAGTAAAAGATTTAAACAAAATTCTAAAAGAAACCTTAGCTCAATATCCAAACGTTTCGATAAATAGTAATGAAAATTCTATTCCACACATTTTAAATATCAGTGTAAAAGGAATAAAACCCGAAACATTGCTTCATAGCCTAGAGGAAAAAGAAGTATATATTTCAACAAGGAGTGCTTGTTCAACCGGTGCTGCTTCCAAACCAGTTTTAGCTTTAACTAATGATGAAGAAAAAGCTAAAACAAGCGTTAGAATAAGTATTTCTAAAAAAACAACCGACAAAGATATTGAAACTTTTTTAAAAGCTTTTGATGAAAGTTATAAAAAATTAATGTAAGGAGAGTTCATATGAAAATCAAAAAAATATTATTTCTATTAACTTTATTTTTAGTTTTACCATTTACAAAAACCCAAGCTGCCGAAGTAAATGTTAACGTTTTTTATGGCGAAGATTGTCCATTCTGTGCTAGACAAGAACAGTTTCTAAAAGTCTTAAAAAGTGAACTAGGTGATAACCTTAATATTCAAAGATATGAGGTGTGGCACAATGATGAAAATAGTGAACTATTATCAAATGTCAGAACGGCCTTGAATAATACTGATGAGGGTGTACCATTTGTCGTCATTGGAAATAAGTCCTTTGCTGGCTATACCGATTCTATTGCCGAAGATATTAAAACCACAATATTTGATAATTTAAAAAATCCAAAAGTCAATATTGTTGAACTAATAAAAAATGGCGAGCCAGTTCCAACTAATACATCTACGAATACTGATCCAACCATTCATTTTACTATTCTAGGAGATACCAATGTCAAAGAAACGAGTGCTGCTACAATTGCTGCAACCGAAGGTATGAGTGATGCCATAAACCTTGGTTCTTTGTGGGTAATGTTATTCTTAGCTGGCATCATGCTATGTGTATATAATAAGAAAAAGCGTTGGCTTTTAGGTGGACTCTTTGTTTTAACAAGTACCATCACTTATGCTATATTTTGCTTTACAAATGCTGAATTTACTATTAATCAAACAACCTTTATCAGAAGTTTTGTAAGTATTATTGCTATTATTATTGCCGCCATCAGTATTGATGCTCATATGAAAATAAATATTCCTAAAAAAAGTATCTTACAATCACTTCAAGAAACTTTTGGTAAAAAACAAATGCTTGTATATTCGATCAGTATTATCATTACAAGTATTATTGCCACATTTACATTAGTCAATCAAGCTCATAGTTCTCCAGTTTTAGTCAAAACAGCCTTAGAAATTCAAAATATAACTAGCGGAGCCTATGCAATGTATATGGCTTTATATTTCTTTATGTATCTACTTGTCAGTCTAATTTTACTCGCTGTTATAAATACAATCATTAAAGAATTAATAATTGAAAATACTATCGGAGCTTATAATAGGTTAATCGCGGGAATTATTATGTTAATTGCTGCCGCCATTTTACTATTCGTTCCAAATATATTTATGATGGTCTGACCCCCAAGTGGGTCTTTTTTTTACGCCCAAATACCGAGTATCTCGTTGCAATCTTCATTTTATAATGATATACTCGTTATAAGGTGAAGCTATATGGCTATAGAAACATATCTAAAAGAGTATGGATTTGATGATAAAATAATTAGTAAAATAAAAAAATTATCTTTAAAAACAAAAGATAATAATATTGAAAATAATTTAAAATATTTTGAAAATCTTGGATACTCTAAAGATTCTATTATAAAAATGATTACTAAATATTATAACATTATTAATTATAAATTAAATTTTCTTAAAGAAAAAATAAATTATTTCAAAAGCTTAGATTTAAATATAAAAGAAATTGAAAAGATCACAGCAAGTAAACCAACCATACTAGCTTATGAACTTCAAACCTTAAAAAGAAAAATAGACGTATTAAAAAAGTATAATTTTAATCTCCAAGAAATAAAACAAATAATCATTAAAATGCCATCAATTTTAAGTTTTAATACCGAAACTTTAAATAGAAAATTAAATACATTATCACATTTAAATGTTAAAGAAGTTATTATTCATAATCCCAAATTAGCTTTTATTCAAAGTGAGTCTCTTACTATAGCTAGATATAATTATTTAAAAGAAATAAATTTTGAATTTAACGATAAAAGTATCAGATATTTATTTTCTGATAATCAAAAATTTACCACTAAATTTAAAATAACAAAAGAAGAGTTACTGAAAAAGTATCGGTAACTCTTTTTAAACGTCTTTCCTAATTACATCTTTGCATTCAAATTTTTCTCCATTTTTTGTATTTTCAAAATATATTTTAATATTGCATTTATTTAATAATGTTTCAATCATTTCAAAAGTTGGTTGTCTAAATTCAGTTTCATAATTACCTAAAGTAGTTCTATTAATATTGGCCAATTTGCTGAGCTCATCTTGTGTTAAATCAGCACTTTTTCTCGCATATTTTATTACTTTTCCAATCATGTATATCACCATCAACATTGTTGCATATTGTGGCATTTTTGTCTTGACTAGCCACGAAACGTGGAGCACAATAAAAATAATAGAGGTGAAATAACATGAGAAGAATAGGTAAGTTAAAAAGAAAAAAACAAAAGAAAATACTCATTATATGTAGTTTATTATTACTTTTGTTTTTGAGCATCGGGTATGCAGCCTTCAGTACTAATTTAAATATAACCGTAAAAGGAAATATCAAAGAGAGAACTAATTTATATGTTTCCGCAAGTGGTAGTGATTCTACAGGGAGAGGAACAAAAGAAAAACCATATGCAACTATCCAAAAAGCCTATGATGCTGCCTGGCAAAATTCAACCATATATATCATGAATGATATAATTCAAACAGACAAAATGACAATTAATAAAAATAAAGATGTTATTATAACAAGTTATAATAAAAATGATGATATTAATTCGATTATCAGAGACAGCACCTTAACAACACATCTTTTTGATGTCCAAAATGGTACATTAACTTTAAAGAACATAACAATAAACGGAAATGATGTCCAAGCTCAAGACAGTATGATCAATGTAGCAAGCGAAGTATATATGGAAGAAGGCACCTTAATTACTAAAGCCAATAACATAAATGACTGGGGTGGCGGATTTAGTGTGAATGGTGGTACTTTAACTATGAATGGTGGGACAATATCAGAATGTAGTAGTCCATCAGGAGGAACCGCAATCTTTGTATTTTATGATCACCAAGAAGGTGATAACTATGAAAATAATAAAGCTGGAACCTTTATTTTAAATGAAGGTTATATTGTAAATAATACTGGTGGAAATATTATATGGACAGCAGGTATTATTAAATTAAATGATGGTACAATCAGTAATAATACTAGTACAGCAAATTCAATAATAGCTAATTACGGCGAAATGACAATAAGTAATGGAATTATCGAAAAGAATAGTGTCAATATAGGAGGTGGCAGCATAATTGTTTGTGATAGTTAGCACAAAAGACATTGTTCCATTGAAATGACCGGTGGTAGAATTTCAGAAAACACCGCAGATAGCAGTACAATTGAACTTGGTAATTTAAGTATATTTATTCTGAATGGTGGATCAATTATGAATAATATCTCTATTAATAAATACGGTGGGATTAATATAAATGTAGATACAGGTAAATATACATATAAATCTGGTGTTGTTTGTGGAAATACACCAGCTAATGAATATGAAACATCATCAAGCTGTCCAAATTAAAAATAAATTATTCATATATCGTGAAAATTTCTTCACGATATTTTTTTGTAAAAAAACAATCAAAATTATTTGTCAATTTGACATAAAAAAACAAAGAAATCTTATGATTTTTCTTTACTTTTATAAAAGGTAATAGTAAAATAGTGGTATAAAGTGAAAATAAGTGGGGAAAAGTGGGTGATAAAAATGTTCATGGGTGAATACCATCAAAAGATTGACGAAAAAGGACGTTTGACCATCCCTTCTAAAATTAGGTATGAGTTAGGTGATAATTTCATTGTAACTCGTGGCCTAGATGGCTGTTTATTTGTCTATAAAAAAGAAACTTGGGAAAAGATTATTAATCATTACCAAGAACTTCCTAATGTCAAAGAAGCCAGAAACTTTATGAGATTTTTCTTATCAGGAGCAACCCCACAAAACTTTGATAAACAAGGAAGAATAAATATTTCCTCTCCACTTATCAAATATGCTGATTTATCCAAAGATACAATTGTTATTGGTGTTGGTGATAGATTAGAAATATGGAGTAGTGATAGATGGAATAAATTTATCGAAGATAATGAAGCTGATTTCTCCGAAATGGCCGACAACTTATTTTCACAAAATTTGAATTAGGAGGAAAAGCATGCATGAAAGTGTTTTACTAACCGAAAGCATTAATTATCTAAATTTAAATGACAAAAGCATAATTGTAGATTGTACTTTAGGCTATGGTGGACACAGCAGTCAAATCCTAAAACAAATACCAAATGGTTATCTATACGCTTTTGATCAAGATAAAGAGGCTATTAAATCAGCTGATCAGAGATTAAAAGCTATTAGAGATAATTATGAAATTATTAATACTAACTTTGTTAATATAAAAGAAGAAATAACAAAAAGAATAGAACACGTTGATGGAATTTTATTCGATCTAGGTGTTTCGTCACCTCAGTTAGATGAGGCTAGTAGGGGATTTAGTTTTCATAAAGATGCCCCATTAGATATGCGTATGAATAGGGATCAAAAGTTAAGTGCTTATGATGTTGTAAATACTTATTCCTTAGAACAATTAATTAAAATTTTTAAAGAGTATGGCGAAGAAAAATATTCTAGCAGCATAGCTAAAGGTATTATCAAAGCAAGGGAAAATAAAGATATTAAAACAACGTTAGAATTATCAGAAATTATCAAAGCTAATGTTCCTGAAAAATATCGAAAAAAAGGACATCCAGCTAGAAAAGTTTTCCAAGCTATTAGAATTGAAGTTAACGATGAATTAAACGTTTTTGAAAAAGCTTTAAGAGATGCTTTAGATTTAATAAAAGTTGGTGGTAGAATTTGTGTTATCACATTCCACTCCCTAGAAGATCGAATTTGTAAGAGAGTATTTAATGAAGTGAGTAGTATTCCAAAAGAATTACAAAACTTACCGATTATCCCTGATGAATATAAACCCAAATACAAATTAATTGCCAATATTAAACCATCAGATGAAGAAATAGAAAAGAATAACCGCTCTAGAAGCGCAAGACTTAGAGTAATAGAAAGGAGCTTATAATATGGCTAAGAAGAAAAACAAAGCAAGAATAACCAAAGGTGAAAGATTGTTATATTTTTATGCCACTGTTGCCTTCTTTTTAATGCTCGGTTTAAAAATATTCTGTGGTGCTTCTATCGGTGAGATGAAAATGAGCATCGAAGAAAAAAAATATAATATTGAGCAGCAAGAAAAAACTAATGAAAGTTTAACTATGCAAGTAAATGAACTAACATCTTTTGAAAATGTCCAAAAAGTTGTTAAAGAAATGGGACTAGCTTATAATAACAATAATATAATCGTTATAGATAAATAAGGTGGTGATTAAATGACCAAAAGAAAGCAAAAAAATATAGAATGGAAAACCCCAAGAAAAATCTTTCTTGTTTTTTTCTTTTTAATGTTGGTGCTTTTTGGTCGTTATTGTTATCTAGCTTTATCTCCAACTATTAATGGTAGGGATATGAAAGTCTTTGCTTCTAATCGTAATACTGTCTCATCTATATTAAAAGCCCAAAGGGGAACTATTTATGATATGAGTGGTAATGTTTTAGCCCAAACAGTTACTTCATATACTTTAATTGCTTACTTAGATGAAAGTAGAAGTACTGACACTCAAATAAATCACGTTAAAGATATTGATGCCACTGCTAAAGCTCTCGCCAAAGTTTTAGGCACTGACGAAGCTAGTTTAAAAGACCGTCTTCAAAAAGGTAAAGATGAAGGTAAATATCAAATTGAATTTGGTAGTGCTGGTAAAAACTTAACCGAATTAAAAAAAGGTGAAATTGAAGCTTTAAACTTACCAGGTATTGACTTTGAAGAAAGCTATCAAAGATATTATCCAAATGGTGATTTTGCTTCCTATATTTTAGGCTATGCCAAAACAAATGAAATCATTGATAAAAATGGTAATACAGTCACATCTATTGATGGTGAACTTGGTATCGAAGCTAAATTTGATGACGATTTAAAAGGTACTGATGGTTACCTAATGTATCAACAAGACCGTTTTGGTTATAAGATTCCTGATACTAAAGAAGAACGTATTGATGCTTTAGATGGTAAAAATATATATCTAACATTAGATTCTAGTATTCAAAGATTTGCTGAAACTGAAGTTCAAAACATGCAGGAAAAATATAAACCAGAGTGGACGATGATTGCCGTTATGGATGCTAAAACTGGTGATATTTTAGCTAGTGCATCAACGCCATCATTTAATCCTAACTTACGTAATATTACAAGTTATGAAAATCCACTAGTATCCAATGCCTTTGAACCAGGTTCAACTATGAAAATATATACTTATATGTGCACTATCGATAAAGGAACATATAAAGGTGATGAAACCTTTAAATCTGGTAGTATTGAAGTTGCCGATGCGGTAATTAGAGACTGGAATAATACCGGATGGGGAACAATTACATATGATAAAGGTTTTGAATATTCATCAAACGTTGGTGTTAGTACCATGATTAATCACTTTATTGATCGTGATGAATTAAAAGCTTGCTTTAGAAAATATGGCTTTGGTCAGTCAACAGGTATTGATTTATCTAGAGAACTATCTGGTAACTTAGGCTTCCAATACCCCGTAGAAGTAGCAAATGCTGCGTTTGGTCAAGGTATTACTACTACTGCGATCCAGCACTTAAAAGCCTTATCCATGATTGCCAACGATGGCCAAGAATTAACTCCACATATTGTTTCTAAAATTGTCGATCCAAATACTGGCAAAACCACCTACAAAAGAAAAGTTGAAAAGAGTGCTAAATTAGTTAAACAAACAACTATCGATAAGATAAAAGATTTAATGGATAAAGTTGTCAATAGCGATGATCCACAAGCTACTGGTAAAAAATATCATATTGATGGCTTTGATGTTATTGGTAAAACCGGAACATCACAAATATATAATGAAAAAACTGGTGGATATTTAAAAGGTTCAAATGATTACATTTATTCATTTGCCGGAATGTATCCAAAAGATAATCCAGAAATCATTATTTATGCCGCTATTAAGCAGCCTAATGTTGGGTCATCTAGTACTTTAAGTACTTCAATAAATACTTTGATGCAAAACATTGCTAAATATAAAAATATGTTTGAAGAAGAAACGAGTAACAATAGTAGTGTAACATCTTTAACTTTAGATTCTTATATTAATCAAAAAGTTACTGATGTCAAAGCTATTATGGATCAAAACCATATTACTACTACTATTATTGGTAACGGTGATAAAGTTATAAATCAATATCCAAGCAAAGGCGAAACCGTTTTATCATATGATAGAGTATTCTTAATTACTAATGGTAATAAAGGAACCATGCCTGATTTAACTGGTTATACTAGGTCAGAAGCTATTTATTTAATGAAAACCTTAGGCTATAATTATGAATTGGAAGGCTATGGCTATGTTACCGCTCAAAGTATCAAAGCTGGCGAAGTCGTTGGTGATAACACTGTTAAAATAACCTTGAATGAAAAGACCGCATAACGGAACCACAATCCGTGATGTAAAGTTTAAATTAAAAAGACGAATTTTCCATTCGTCTTTTATTGTGTCCTAACATGATTTTCAAAAATTTTATTTAATTTATTATCAGGAAAATGTTTATCTAAGAAAACTTCAACTTGATTATTAGGTTCTTTTCCCTCAGCTCGTTCACTTTGCCTTAAACAAGCCACCACCGAAATAATAATATCAGCTATCATAAATACTATTAATATAACAGTTAAAATATTACCGGTCTTTACTGGCATTTTTTCGATTAAATTTGATAAAGCTGGATATACCACCTTCATAACTAATAAAGCCAAAATCCCCCAAATCAGCATGTATTTTAAACTAGTTCTCCCGCCGATATTGAATAACTGATGACTGTAATCCCAAGATATAGTTCCAAACACTTTTTCTTGAATTAATGAACACAAATACTCGCATCCACCACCTAATAACATTCCCCCAAGAAATATAAGGCCTGGATTCTTAATTTTAGAAAGAAATATTACAAAAAACACCAGCCCTAAACCATACACTGGATTAAGTGGACCATATATTAAACCGCGTCTGCTGACCCAGCCACCATAATGAATAAAATGATTGACCATTTCAAACACACATCCAAAAACACAGCCAATCATAAATAACCAAAATATTTTTTTAAAACAAATACCTCTCGCAAAGGCTTCTTCTTTTTGCTTCATATACAACCTCACAACAAAAATTTCACTTTATTAACACAATAGTATATCATTATGAATTAATTGTCAAACTGGTAAAAATAAGGTATAATCAAAATAGAGTAAAGTCAAGGTGATATAGCATGATAAAATTTTTGAAAAACCATTTAAATCTTATTGGACATCGTGTATTTTTAGTTCCCCTAATCATGATAATTCAGATTGCTATAATCTTCTTAATGACCTTTGAATTTTCTAATTATTTCATTATTTTCTATATTATATGTAGTATATTCAGTTTGCTTATGGTCTTGCACATTGTCAATAGTAGAGCTAATCCCGGTTATAAAATAGCCTGGATTATTCCAATTATGGCTTTTCCAATTTTTGGCTTACTTTTATATGTTTTATTTGGTGGTAATCAGTTAAGCAAAAGGCAAAAAGCTAAAATGCGAAATATATATTATAAACAGCTAAAATATAAAGATAATCATAACATCGTCATGAGTGAACTTAGATATGACAATTTATCGGCTTATAATCAAGTAAAATATATTAGTAATTATTCATTCACTAATGTTTGTAAACATACTAAAACGACATATTTATCTAATGGCAAAATTTATTATAGTAAATTATTAGAAGCTATTAAAAACGCAAAAAAATATATTTTCTTAGAATATTTTATTATAGGTGAAGGCAAAATGTGGAATACTATCTTAGACATCTTAAAACAGAAAACCAAAGAAGGCGTTGAAGTGAGAGTCATTTATGATGACTTTGGCTGTATTATGACCTTGCCTAACCATTATGACAAAACTCTAGAAAAAGAAGGCATCAAAACCGCTGTGTTTAATCGTTTTGTTCCTAATTTAAAATCTAAATTTAATAATCGCGACCATAGGAAAATAGCTGTTGTTGATGGACACATCGCCTTTACCGGTGGTATTAATCTGGCTGATGAATACATTAACGAAAAAGTGCGTTTTGGTCATTGGAAAGATAATGGCATTATGTTAGAAGGTGAAGCTGTTTGGAACTTTACTGTCTTATTTTTATCAATGTGGGATTTTATTAAAGAAGAAGATGAAGATTATGAAAAATATCATTCCACATATGAATATGAAACCTCATCTGATGGTTATGTCATTCCATATGCTGATAGCCCATGGGATAGTGAAGCTGTAGGGGAAACCGTTTATTTAAATTTAATTGGCAAAGCCAATCGATATATTTATATCACTACGCCTTATTTAGTTTTAGATAACGAAATGATTACAGCTTTATGTACAGCAGCTAAAAGAGGTGTCGATGTTAGAATCATAACCCCTGGTATTCCTGATAAAAAACTTGTCAGCGAAGTTACTAAAGCTTATTATGATCAGCTTTTAGAAAGTGGTATTAGAATATATGAATATACCAAAGGTTTCATTCATGCTAAAACTTTTGTTGTCGACGACGAATATTCAACTATTGGTACTGTCAATCTAGATTATCGAAGTCTTTATTTACACTTTGAGTGTGGTGTTTGGTTATATGATTGTTCAGTTATATTTACGATAAAAAAAGATTTCACTTCAACCTTAAAAGAGTGCCGAGAAATCAAACTTAAAAACTTAGGTAAATTAACTTGGTTTAATTCACTTAAAAGACAAATCTTAAAGGCTTTTGCCCCATTAATGTAAGGAGAGAGAATATGAAAAAATTATTAATTGTTATGTTTGGAGTATTTATTTTAACAGGTTGTGGTAATAGTGGTGAACAGTTCACTTGTACCATTAATAATAGTGAAGCGGTGTTCACTATAAAAAATGGTATCATCAGCTCATATACCTTAGATGGTGAAAAACAAAGTAGAAGTACCATCGATGAAATCAATGGAACTTATTTTACTAGTAGTACAAATACTGAGGAAGGGAAAGCAGCTTTAACAAACTATGTAAATTCATTAAATGGTAGTTGTAATTTTTAAAATATGAAAAAGAAGTATGTTATATTTATTGTTCTAATTATTTTAATATTTATATCTGGACTTTATTTATTAAAAAAAGAGTCACAAAATGAACCTAAACGAGAAGAAAAAAACGAAGAGGTACAAAAAGAAGAAACTAAAACTAGTAAATTATCTTTGATCATGGTCGGTGATGCACTATTACATGGTTCAGTATATCGTGATGCTTATAAAAATGGTGTATATAATTTTGACTCTCAATTAGAGTATATAAAACCGATTGTTCAAAATTATGATTTAGCTTTTTATAACCAAGAAAGTATCTTAGGCGGAACAGAACTTGGTTTATCTGATTATCCAACCTTTAATTCACCGTGGGAATTTGGTGATGCCATGATTAATTCTGGCTTTAACTTAGTTTCTCTTGCTAATAATCATACAATGGATAGAGGTGAAAAAGCTGTATTAAATTCTTGTGAATATTGGAAAAGTAAAGAGGATGTTTTAGCCGTTGGTAGTTATTGTTCTAAAGAAGATTCTGAAGCTATTCAAATAAAAGAGAAAAATGGTATTAAATATACTTTACTAGCTTATACATATGGTACAAATGGTATATCTGTACCTCAAGGTAAAGAATATCTAGTCAACTTATATAGTGATGAAAAAGCTAAAAGTGATATTGAAAAGGTTAGGGATAAAGTAGATTTATTAATTGTATCTATGCACTGGGGAACCGAATATCGAACCGAACCCACTGAAGAGCAAAAACGCGAAGCCGAATATCTATCATCGCTAGGTGTTGATATAATAATTGGTACTCATCCTCATATTATTGAACCAATAACCTACATTAATGATACATTAGTTATTTATTCCTTAGGTAATTTCCTATCAGCTCAAAGTACCAATAACGATTATAATACCATGGTTGAATTAATGACATCAGTTGACGTTATAAAAGAAGAAAAAGATGGACAAACTACTATCAAATTAGATAATTTAAATAATGAACTTTTGTTTAATTATTATAAAAAAGGGAGTAAATGGACTGATTTTAAAGTTATTCCATTTAGCCAGATGAACTCAAGTTATAATTCTGATTATCAAAGACTTTATAATAAATATAGTGCTGTAGTTAGAATGTATAATGAAGATATTCCGATTAATCCATTACCTGAGGCTTAAAGCCTCTTTTTTCATTCAAAAACAGAAAAGTAATTTTTCAACTTTTCTATTTTTAATAGCCTAGTTTTTTTGATGCATACTAAATAGGGTTTGCATCATCAAAGCATTAGACTTTTTTTCTTGTCAACATTATTAGGACTTGGACATATATTTAAATGGTGATTATATGTTCTTTAAAAATATTCATCGTCGAATGAAAATCGCATTATGTATTATTTTATTTGTATTTATTGTAATTATCTTAAGAGTATTTTATATTCAAGTAATAGATTATAAAAAACTAAATGAAAAAGCTAGTGACTTATGGAGTAGAAACTTACCAATAAAAGCCGATAGGGGATTAATTTACGATCGAAATGGTGTTGTTTTAGCTGACAATGCCACTACAACCTCATTAGTAGTTATTCCTAATCAAATAAAAGACAAAGAAGAAACGGCGACAAAACTCGCCGAAATATTAAATGTCAGTTATGATGATATGTATAAACATGTTAGTAAGAAAACATCAATTGAAAGAGTTCATCCAGAAGGAAGAAAGTTGTCTTATGAAGTAGCCGATAAAATTAAAGCCTTAAAATTGGATGGTGTATATTTAGTTAAAGAATCACAAAGAGTTTATCCTTATGATACTCATATGGCTCATACTTTGGGTTTTGTTGGTATTGATAACCAAGGATTAAGCGGTATTGAATTAACCTATGATGAATATTTAACTGGCGAAGATGGAGCTATTAAATATTATAGTGATGCCAAAGGTAATAAATTATCCTTAAGTGAAGTTTACGAGCAACCCCAAGACGGTATGAATATTACCTTAACTATCAATAATGAAATTCAAACATCTTTAGAAAGAGAACTAAGTAATGCGGTTACAAAATATAATCCTGATAGAGCCATTGGTTTAGTTATGGATCCGGATACTGGTGAAATCTTAGCTATATCTGCAAGACCAACCTTTGACCCAAACAATTATCAAGACTACAGTTTAGAAGAGATTAACCGAAATCTTCCAATATGGGCCACTTATGAACCAGGTTCAACTTTTAAAATAATCACTTTAGCTGCCGCCTTAGAAGAAGGAAAAGTCGACTTAGAAAAAGATACATTTTATGATAGAGGAAGTATCAAAGTTGAAAATGCTACTATTCACTGTTGGAAACATGGTGGCCATGGTAAAGAAACATTTATGCAGGTCGTTGAAAATTCATGTAATCCAGGCTTTGTTGTTTTAGGTCAGCGCTTGGGTAAAAATACATTATTTGACTATATCGATTCCTTTGGTTTTGGTAAAAAAACTGGTGTTGATTTAAATGGCGAGTCAAGTGGTATCATCTTTGATAGAAGTAAAGTCGGACCTGTAGAGCTTGCCACCACCGCTTTTGGTCAAGGTGTGTCAGTAACGCCAATTCAACAAGTTACAGCCGTAAGTGCAGCTATAAATGGTGGAACTTTATATAAACCGTATATCGTAAAAAGTATTAATGAGCCGGAAACAAATACTGTCATCAAAGAAAACAAACCAACTAAAGTAAGACAGGTTATCAGTGAGGAAACTAGTAAAAAAGTAAGAGAAGCTTTAGAAAATGTTGTTGCTAATGGTAGTGGCCGAACATCTTACATCGAAGGTTATCGTGTTGGTGGTAAAACAGGAACTGCCCAAAAAGTCGAAAATGGTCACTATTTATCTAATAACTACATTTTATCTTTTATTGGATTTCTTCCGGCCGATGATCCCGAAGTTGTCGTCTATATTGCCATCGACAATCCTAAAGGAACTGTTCAATACGGCGGCACTACTGTTGGACCAATATCTAAAGCCGTATTAAAAGATTGTATTAAAGCTTTAAACATTGAAAAAAGAGAAGGCGGAAAAGAAAAGAAATATGTCTGGACCGATCCAAAAACATACACCGTTCCAAACGTTACCAACAAAAGTGTAGAAGATGCTAAAAAAGAATTAAAAGGTTTTACCGTATCTGTCGAAGGTAGTGGTGATAAAGTCATTTATCAATCGCCAGAAGCCGGCGTCAAATTAGAAGAGGGAAGTACTGTTAGATTATTCACAAACTAGAGGTGATAAAATGCTTATATTAACCAAATCAATTATGGCGATGATGATAGGTTTTATTCTAGCGGCTATAACCGGATTAATTATTATTCCTCTTCTAAAAAAGCTTCATGCTTCACAAAGTTTAAGTATTTATTTGCAAAGAGCTCATTCTTCTAAAGTCGGCACACCAACCATGGGTGGTTTAATCTTTATCATTCCAACTATATTGATAACCATAATATTTTTCTATTTAAAAAAAATAGAAATAACCTACACTCTAATTATTATTATTTTCACCTTCCTAAGTTATGCGATTATTGGTTTCATCGACGATTATTTAATTATTAAAAAACATGACAATAAAGGTTTGACTAAAAGTCAAAAATTTACCTTGCAAGTAATAGTAGCTATCATATTTTTCTATCTTTTTATGAGGTCTGGAAGTGAACCGCTTCTTTGGGTTCATAGTTTGAATTTTAAATTAGATATTGGCTGGCTATATGGGGTATTTATTTTATTTGTTTTAGTAGCTAGTAGTAATGCTGTAAATTTAACTGATGGCCTCGATGGTTTAGCTGGAGGGCTTTCTGTTATTGCCTTTTTAACCTTTGGTATTATCTCTTGGAATACTGGTTGGCTTTTGGGTTATGAAGATATTGCCATATTTGCTTTCACCCTAGTTGGATCTTTATTAGGTTTCTTACTTTTTAATACGAGCAAAGCCAAAGTTTTCATGGGGGATACTGGCTCCCTCGCTTTAGGTGCCACTTTAGGCGCTTATGCTATTACGACAAGACATGAATTATTGTTAGTAGTTATTGGATTAGTTTTTGTTTTAGAAACACTTAGTTGTGTGATTCAAATAGTAGTATATAAATTAACCAAAAAAAGAGTATTCCCAATGACCCCAATTCATCACACCTTTGAAAAACTAGGTATGAAAGAAACAGATATTGTTAAACTATTTTGGACTATTGGTCTAATTGCTTCGATGTTCGCTTTAGTGTATGGGGTGTGGTTATGAAAAAATTTAATTTAAGTTTATTTATAAGTGTCATAGTTTTATCACTATTTGGACTTTTAATGGTTTACTCATCATCTAATGTGTGGGCGGAATATAAGTTTTCTGATCCTTTCAAATATGTTAAAAACCAAGGATTATTCTTAATATTAGGAATTATTATTATGTATATAGTAAGTAAAATTGATTATAAAAAATACTATAAGTATTCCAGTAAAATATTTTTAATTTGTTTTACCCTTATTGTTCTAGTACTATTTATTGGTACCGAAAGAAATGGTAGTAAAAGTTGGTTTGGAATTGGTTCATTTGGAATTCAACCCAGTGAATTTATGAAACTTGCTATGATTATTTTTACTAGTAAATATTTATATAATAATCGTAAAGATATTGGTAATATCAAAAAAGGTGTCATGCCCATTTTAGGTTTGACCTTAATTATCTTTTTACTGATTATGTTACAACCAGATTTTGGAACCGGTGTCATCTTAGTTATGGGAGTTATTGGCCTACTTTTTGTTGGGGGTGTCGATTTAAAGTTTTTCTTAAAAATAGGTGTTTTAGGTATCGCCGGAATTGTTGGTTTAATAATTGCTGCTCCATATCGGTTAAAAAGAATTCTATCATTTTTAAATCCATGGAGTGATCCATTAGGTAGCGGTTTTCAAATAATTCAATCACTATATGCGATAGGACCAGGAGGTTTATTCGGATATGGCTTAGGTGGCTCTAGACAAAAACATTTTTATCTTCCAGAGCCACAAACAGATTTTATTTTCTCTATAATTAGTGAAGAATTTGGTTTTATGGGCGTCTTAATTGTGTCGGGTCTATTTACTTTTATCATTTATAAATCTATTAAAATAGCATTAAAGTGTGAAGATCTATTTGGAAAATATCTAGCTTTCGGTATTATATTTATGTTGGGGTTCCAAGCTGTTTTAAATTTAAGCGTTGTTATTGGTTTGATTCCGGTCACGGGTGTAACTTTGCCATTCCTATCTTATGGAGGCTCTAGTTTGCTTATCACATTAGCTTCTATGGGAATTATTTTAAATATATCTAGACATTCGAAACAATGAGTAAATTCTTATTGTTTTTTAAAATAAAAAGGATTTCAAACTTTTACGTCGTATAAATATAAGAGGTGATTTATATTAATTACTATAATGAAATAAAAGAAACTTTAATCAAAAATGAAGTTTATAAAAAGATCAAAGATTATTATAAAAAAGTGATTTAAATGCCTACTTTGAAGTAGATAGATTAATTGTTGAAGCCCAATGAGGCAATTTTATTTACTTTTAAAAAAACACTCGACACTGTCAAGCGAATTAAGTTGGAGCCATTATTCTGAATTAATACACATTTCTGATAATACAGAAAGAAATTACTATTTAAGCATATCCAAAAATTAAATCTATCTGTAAGAAAACTTAGAGAAATGAGTAAATCTAAAGAATATCAAAGAATTGGATACAAAGAGGAACTAGAAGAACCTATAATAAACACTTTAATTAAAAATCCAATAATAATTAAAATAAATACTCCAAACATAGAGTACTGTACGATAATAGAAATTTTACTACCACTTATCAAATTATTTAATAATTTATTTTATTTATGGTAAAATGATTATGGTGATAATATGCAATTTAAAGATGTAATGTTAAATTATGAATATTCTAATTATAATACTCCTTATATTATGAAAATAGGGTTATTTCCAGTAATTATAACTGCGCCTCATACAATGAAACAAATAAAAAAAGATGGAAGTATAAAATTATCAGAGCCATTTACTAAAGCAATCGCCCAGTATGTTGCGAACAACCTAAACACCTCATTTCTAATTAAAATCAAAGATACTGGTATCGACGCCAACTCAGAAAATAAAGAAGATTTTAAAGGAATGTTATTACAAGTTATCAAAACGCAAAATATCAAACTTTTAATTGACATTCATGGTTCAAAAAAAGAACGAAATTTTGATATAGAATTTGGCACACTAAATAATTTGTCAGCGGATTACAGTACTGTAAAAGAATTAGAAGATGCTTTTAAAGAACATGGTATTAATAATATTATTTATAATGAACCTTTTAAAGGTGGGGGAATTACTAAATTTATTTATGGAAATACTGATATTGATGTTATTCAAATTGAGATAAATCAAAAATTTCGTGATATAAATAATATAGATAATTTAAAAAAAGTTTGTGATTCTTTAATTGCATTTATTAGACAGTATACAAAAGACTAAAAAACATTCGAGTTTTATTTCGAATGTTTATTTCTTCTTGTTAGTTTTTTTCTTTGGCTTTTCCTCAATCTCAGCTTCTATTACTTTATTATTTTCTTCGTGATTTGCTGTTACCCAATCTTTACCATCGACCACTCTAGAAACAAGCAATGAACAGCTTGTATCACCAACAGCATTTAAAGCAGTTGCTGGGGCATCAATAACTGTTGCCACCATTGTTAAAACAGGGAGAGCAGCCACTGGGTAACCTATCATTGAAATAATAACCATTTCACTAATCGTACCACCACCAATAGGCACTGCACTAATAAGTACTGAAGCAACTAATGCTGTAATAAGAATTTGACCAATTGTTCCTGGATCAGCCGTATTTAGCCCAAATAGACAAGCTAAGAACATAATTTTAAATACACTACCGATCATTGAACCATCTTGGTGTAAATTTGTTGCTAGTGAAATTGTTGTTTCAGCTACATCTTCAGATACATTCATTTTTTTTGCTGAATCAATATTAATCGGAATACAAGCGGCTGATGAACAAGTAGCTAAAGCCGTAAATGTTGAAGGTAGAATATTTGTCCACCAAGCTTTAACTGCCTTACGTCCTCCAGATATAAAGGCATATAAACTATACATAATAACATAGTATGCCAATGCCACTAATGCATATAAGACAAACGTCTTAAGGAAACCAGCAGCAATACTAGCACCAAAACTTCCAACATAAGAAGCAAAATAACAACCAATTCCGATAGGTGCGTAGTACATAGTAATCTTAATAAAATTAAATACAACACTATGAGCACTTTCCATAACCTTTAAAAGCGGTTCCGCTTTTTCACCACTCATTCTCATAGCAAATCCGACAATCAAAGCGCACACTAATAAGGCAACAACATTGTCCTTAGAAAGTAATCCGGTAAAATCATCCACACTTATTAATTGAACTGTTCTTTCTAAGAAATTCAAATCTGTATCAGTAGATACTTCACCGTCAAACAATTCTCTTATTGATGAAGAATCACCGGCATCTACTAAATCTACAAAATAAGTAGTTGCAAATCCAATAACAACCGCAATTACCGAAGTAATTAAAAATATAATTACCGTTGATACCATTATTTTTCCTAATCTCTTAGGATGTTTCACTTTTGCCACTGCAAGGGCAATTGTTAAAAATACAAGTGGAACGATGATGACAAACATTAAGTTTAAGAATAAATCACCAAGTGGTTTAACAGCCATCGCATCCTCTTTAAATATAAGACCAGCAATAGCACCGATTATCATAGCTAAAATTAATAGTAGCATAGTCTTATAGTTTTTCAAAAATTTTCTAACCTTTTCCATACAATAACTCCTTCCTAATACATTATAAGCAATTTATAGTAAAATGCCCAACATGTGTATTCCACAAGTATAAAAAAAATCCACGAATTTTACCCGAAGCATGATATAATATATATGAAGTGGTGAAATATGAAAAAAAATTTTATAAAAATGAATAATAATCAAAATCAATTGTCTTTAGGAAACTTTTGTAAAATTGTGAAGGATTTAGCTCAAAATAAAAGTTTTGCGAATCAAACTGAAGTATTCTATTGCTTGTTTGATGTCGATAACGTAAGTGATTCAACAATCAATAATTATTGTATTGGTTATAGAGCTATCGGCACAGAATTTAGACAAATTTATATAAAATTTAAAAATAATTATCACGAAAACCCAGAAATATTTGATGGAGTCATAACTGGTTTGACGTCTATTTTAGATGGCGAAGTTCATTATAAATTTTCTCATGAAGAGCTTTTAGAAAAAACAAATAAACATCCGCTTTTTAATAAACTTGTTTTAGACCTTTATAACTTAGCTAAAAACGATCAAAGTGTATCCGATAATTTTACTGAAGATATATATAGACAAATATCTGAAAATAAAATATACCAAGCTTTATGTGAGATCCTTATATATATTGTTCTTGAAAAAAAACAACCAGTATATACCGAAACATCACAAAAGGAAGTCATTGAAAATATTTTAAATAACACTAATATATCAGTATCAGAACTAGAAAAGTTTTTGAAACTCCAAATGCAAGATGGAATAAACTATACCCATTCCTTAAAAAAACTTACCAAAGAAAGGAACCCTTATGCTTGCTATGAAATGGGAGAATTAGAATATACTGGAGCCATGGTTGGCTATCCAAGATATATTAAAAGTTATGAATATTTTAAAATTGCTGCTGAAAAAAATCACCCTAGAGCTAGTTGGCTTATCGCTCAAATGATTTATCAAAAGAAAATTGGTGATCTATCAGGAGATGATTTAAAACTTGCTTGGCACTACTTAAAGAAAGCTGAAAAGGTTGGCAGTGTTGCTGCCACTAATACAATTGGTGTGTGTTATCTAAATGGATTAGTTCCAGATGAACCAAAAAGCGAAAAAAAAGCTATTGAATATTTTAAAAAAGCCATAAACCACGAATATGTTTACGCTTATAATAATTTGGGCAAAATATATGAAAAAAAAGGTGATTATAAAAAAGCTTTTAAATACTTTTTATTTGGCGCTGATAAAGAAGAGAGTTGGGCGTGTAATAAAGTCGGCGAATATTATAGAACCGGCATTGCCAGTGATATAGATATGGAAAAAGCTTTTAAGTATTATAATTTAGCCACCGAGGTTCCTTTGAATATTTTAGATCATTGGGCTTTTTATAACCTAGCTAAATATTTTTATCTAAACGGAAATATGGAAACTCACATCGAAAAAAATGTCGCAAAAGCCACCAGATATTTCAAAATAGCCGCCCAAAAAGGTATTATGCCAGCCTATGAAGAATTAATATATATATATATTGACAAATTCAAAGAAAGTGGATCAGAGTACCATTTAAACAAAATAAATGAATATTTAAATATTTTAGCTAAAGACAAATACTATGATCAATGTAAAAATAGTTTAAAAGAAAAATTAAAAGAAGTAGAGAAGAAACATTTAGCGCTCGTAAAATTAGTTTAATTAGTGCTACTTACTTAAAAAATAGACAAAAGCTGTATTTAATGTAGAGGTATTTTATAATGGAGTAAATCTTTATCCTTGACTAATTCTTAACCCTAATCTATAATTTATATTAGGTGAAGAAAAATGAACAAAAAGGGTTTTACACTAGTTGAACTTTTAGGAGTTATTGTTATTCTCGGAATTATTGCAACTATTACAGTTCCATTAATTCAAAGAACTATTCTTGAAAACACTGAAGAAGCTTATAATGATCAAATTACTAGTTTTGAAAGAGCAGCTAAAAACTATGTTGCCTCTGATGTGTATAATATGACTAACTGTCAAACTAGAATATGTACAGTGTCTTTAAAAGAGCTCCAAGAGAAAGGTTATCTCCCGTCAGGTGATATTGTTAATCCTATAACTGACAAAAACTTTGATATGGAAAATGTTGTCGATATTACTTATGATGGCAGTACGTTCTCATATAATTATGACACAAGTCAAGATGAATAGAATTATTATTCATTCTTTTTAAAAAGTAGGTGAAATTATGCTATATAGTTCGGTAAACAATTCTAAAATAAAAGATTTGTCTAAATTAAAAAACAAAAAATTCCGTGATAAACAAAAAATGTTTTTAATTGAAGGAGCTCATCTAGTAAAGGAAGCTTATACTAGTGGATATTTAAAAGAATTATTGCTGTTAGAAGGTACAGATTTTCATTTAGATGTTCCAACCAACTATATCACTGAAAATGTTTTAAAAACTTTAAGCACTGTTGAGTCACCAACCGGTATTATGGGGATATGTAAATTTAAAGATATGACTTTAAAAGGTCAGAAGCTATTAATCTTAGATAGTATTCAAGATCCCGGTAACCTTGGAACTATTATCAGAAGTAGTGTTGCTTTTAATATTGATACCATTATAATTAATGATAGATGTGCTGATATATATAGTGATAAAGTTATTAGATCTTCCCAAGGAATGATTTTTAAAACAAATATTGTCAAACGTGATTTATCAGAGTTTTTAAAAGAAATTAAAGGAAAAACTCCTATCTTTGGTACTAAAGTTACTGATGGAAAAGATTTAAAAACTCTTGAAAAAATTTCCGAGTTTGCTATAATAATGGGCAATGAGGGTAGTGGGGTTGATCCTAAACTATTAGATTTGTGTGATGAATACCTATATATTCCAATGAACAAAAATTGTGAAAGCTTAAATGTTGGTGTCGCAACTAGTATTATTTTATATGAATTAACGAAGTAGAGGTGATGAAAATGCTATATATTGGTGATTTAGTTAATACCCATGGCATTAAAGGTGAAGTCCGCATCATCTCTTCTTTTAAATATAAGGAGTTAGTTTTTAAACCACATAACATTATATATATAAATGACGAAAAATTAGAAATCAAAACATACCGTAAACATAAAAATTATGATATGGTTACTTTTGAAGGATATAGTGATATAAATGAAGTATTAAAATTTAAAGGTCATAAAGTTTATATAAATAAAGATGATCATACATTTCCAGGCCCCCTTAATGAAGAACTGTATGGTAAAAAAGTTTATAACAAAGGTAAATATATTGGAAAGTTAAAAGAAATTATAAATAATGGTGGGAGAGAGTTATTAGTTGTCAAAGGTCAAAAAGAATATTTAATTCCTTATGTCGATGAATTTGTTAAGAGTGTAGATGAAAATATCGAATTAGACTTAATCAAAGGATTTATCGATGAAGATTGATATTTTAACGATTTTTCCAGAAATGTTTGAAGGTTTTCTCACAACCTCAATCATTAAAAGAGCACTCCAAAACAAATTAGTCGATATAAAAGTTCATGACATTCGAAAATATAGTAAGGATCCTCATAAAAGAGTCGATGACTATGGCTTCGGTGGAGGTCGAGGTATGGTTTTAATGCCGCAGCCAATATTTGATGCTGTTGACGATTTAAAAAGAGAAAACACCAAAGTTATTTTAATGACACCTCAAGGAAAAACATATAAGCAAGCCATGGCCTATGATTTATCTAAAGAAAAACATTTAATTTTAATCTGTGGTCATTATGAAGGTTTTGATGAGAGAATAAGAACCTTAGCCGATCTAGAACTCAGTATTGGTGACTACGTTTTAACCGGTGGCGAATTAGCTAGTATGGTCGTTACCGATAGTATAGTCAGATTAATTGATGGAGTTATCGAAAAAGAATCTCATTTAAATGACTCATTTAATAATAATTTATTAGATTATCCAGTCTATACTAAACCTGTAGATTTTAGAGGTATGAAAGTACCAGATGTCTTACTATCTGGTCATCATGCTAACATAAAAAAATTTAGAGAAGAGGAAGCTCTAAAAAAGACTAAAGAGCGCCGTCCAGATTTATTAGAAAATGGTGAGAATGATGGATGAAAGATATTATATTTGTGATAAAGATAACAATGAAATAGTATATGGATATATTGATTATAACCGCCTTCATGGCTTTAAAATTAAGCCTGGGAATAATGTCCCATACGATGGAGTTGAAGTCAGTAGATTAGTCTTAGTTGAACCATCACTAATCGAAAACGTTCTAAAAAGAAAAACCAAACACAAATTAAATGCATATCTATCATTCTTATTCTCGGTTATTGATGACGATGATGACGATCCTGATGATTTAGAGCTCGTTATCGATGATGTTACAAGATATAAAAATATTATTATGAATAAATACTCTAAATTTTTAGATAAAAAATATATCAAACAATTGCTTAAAAAAGTTGGGATGGTCGAACTAGAGTTGAAAAATAAATTAGAAGAGCTCACCAAGCAAAATACAAAATCAGCTGGTAAATCTAGATGACAATTTCTATAAAATTTTAAATAATCAAGAATTTAAATAAAATTATTCTTGATTTTTTTTTCAGTAAATACGTAATTTTATTCATTTTACATCAGGTAAATTATCGTTTTTTTCCCTTAATATTGACTAAATTTAACAAAAATAGTATAATAACGCCGATTTTACACATATGGGGAGGTTTTTATGGAAGAAATCAATTTAAAAGAGGTATATAGCTATTTTAAATCTAAGATACTTTGGATTTTGATTGCTATAGTTGTTATCATAGTAATTGGTAATGTTTATACTATCATTACAAGAGAACCAATGTATAGAAGTAATACAACAATTGTATTAGTTGGAGAAAGTAAAGAGGGTTATAGTCAAAGTGACTCACAACTAAACCAAAATTTAATTGGTACATATAGTGAAATAATTAAAAGTAGAAAAGTACTATCTCAAGTAATTGAAAACTTAAAATTAAAAATGAGTGTAGAAGAACTATCTAATAATATTACAACAACTTCTGTTGAAGATACAGAAATTATTCAAATTACAGTAGCTAATGCCAATGCAAAAGACGCTCAAAAAATTACAGATGAAGTTGCCAAGGTTTTTTCAGAAGAAATTCAAGATATTTACAATCTAGAAAACGTTGCCACCATCGATAAAGCAGAATTATCTAAAACTCCATATAATGTAAATTATGTTAAAGATAATATAATTTATTTAATTGCAGGTATTGTATTGTCATTTGGAGTAGTATTTATAATGTATTATTTTGATACATCAATTAAATCAAGCGAAATAGTAGAAGAAAAACTAGGATTAACTGTAATCGGTGTAGTTCCTAAGGAAGATAAGGAGTAGTGAAAATATGTCGACAGATTTAATTATTAATGTAAACCCTAAATCTATTTTTAGCGAAGCGATTAAGACAATCCGTACTAATTTATCCTTTTCTAATATAGATAAAGAAATGAAAGTAATTCTTTTTACATCACCACAATCAGGAGATGGAAAAAGTTTTATATCCGCTAACCTCGCAGTGGCTTATGCACAAGAAGACAAAAAAATATTAGTTGTAGATTGTGACTTACGTAAAGGTAGACAACACGAAATATTTGAAGTAATGAATTTAACAAGTGGTGGATACTCTAACTTAATACTTAATTATAAATCTAATATGAATTTGGATGAATATATTATTCATACATCAAATAAAAAGATTGACTTATTACCAACCGGACCAACACCACCAAATCCCGTTGAGTTATTAGCATCAGAAAATAATAAAAAATTCATGGAACAAATTAGAAAGCAATATGATATTATCTTGCTAGATTGTCCTCCAGTATTAGGGCTTAGTGATGCCATGATCATGACAAGATATAGTGATGCCAACATTGTTGTTGTAAGTAGTAAAAAAACAAAAGTAGAAAATTTAGATAAAGCCAAAAAAGTATTTGCTCAAGCTAATGCCAAAATCACCGGTGTAGTAATTAATAGAGCTTCTGTAAAAGATAACAGCTATTATAGTTACTATTCTGATGAATATTATGGTGACGCAACTAAGAAGAAAAAGAAGAAAAAATAATGAAAGATTTACACACACATATATTATTTGGAGTAGACGATGGCTGTAAAGATATAAGTGAGAGTATATCTTTATTAAAAGCAGCTGAGAAACAAGGAATTACAGAATTAGTAATTACTCCACATTATATGAAAGATACAAAATACACTTGCAATAATGAAGAAAAAAAGAAAAAATTCATAGAACTACAAGAAGCGGCAAAAAAAGAGAATATTAATATTAAATTATATTTAGGAAATGAAGTATACATCACAGAAGACTTTATTAAATTACTCAAAAAAGGTGAGATTCAAACAATTAATGACTCAAAATATTTATTATTAGAGTTTCCTATGGGAAATATGCTGTTTAATACAAAAGATATTATTTATGAACTTGTAGTTTCAGGTTATGTTCCTGTACTAGCCCATCCAGAAAGATATAGAATATTTCAAAAACACCCAGATCACATCGAAGAATATTTAAGAATGGGTGTTTTATTACAAGGTAATTATAAAAGTTTATATGGTAAATATGGTAAAGAGGCCAAAAAAACATTAACATATTATTTGAAAAAAAATAAAATAACTTTTTTGGGTAGTGATTGTCATCATGAAAAAGATTTTAAATTAAAAAAATTAAAAAAGAAATTGAAATCACTTGTAAAAAGTGATAACATTGTAGAGGATTTATTAGAAAATAACTTTAATAAAGTAATTTCTAATGAAAATCTCGGTATAAGAAGATAAAATGTAGTAGTAAAAATATAGTAAATAGGAGTAGGGAGTATGTATCAATACATAAAAAGAGTATTGGATTTAATCATAGCAGTAATTTTAATGATTATTTTCCTAATACCAATGATCATTATTGGAATATTAATTAAATTTGATAGTAAGGGACCAGTATTTTTTAAACAAGAAAGAACTGGTAAAAACGGTAAAATATTCAAAGTATATAAATTTAGAAGTATGGCAATAGATAACGATGTTCATGATTTCAATAAAAAAGATCAGCACACCAAAGTAGGTACCGTATTAAGAAAACTAAGTTTGGATGAACTTCCTCAATTAATTAATATCATTAGAGGAGAAATGTCATTTATAGGACCAAGACCATGGATACCAGATTACTATGAAAATATGACTGAATATCAAAGACATCGTAATGATGTATTGCCAGGAATCACAGGACTTGCCCAAGCAAAAGGCAGGAATAATATCAATATTTTAGAAAAAATAAACTATGATTTAGAATATGT
The DNA here is from genome assembly GCA_963928595.1 of Candidatus Coprosoma sp. Classification (GTDB taxonomy): domain Bacteria; phylum Bacillota_I; class Bacilli_A; order RF39; family UBA660; genus Coprosoma. Next base: position 33,774 of record CAWVFK010000010.1, read on the forward strand.
TAAAAATTATTCTTTCATTCAAGATGTCAAAATATTTTTCCTAACAATCAAAACTGTTTTATCAAAAGAAGGTGCTGATGCCGGAAAAGGTACAATCCAAACAGAATTAGAGACATTAATAGCCAATGAAAAAGAATATCAAAATAATAAAGATCTGGAAAATAACGATAGTGAAAGAGCTAGACAACAAATTTAATGGTGGTGAAAAGTATGAAAAAAATTAAATTTTCTGTATTAATGTCTGTATATAAAAATGATAAATCAGAAGATGTACAAGTTGCTATTGATAGTCTATTAAATCAAACTCTTTTACCGAATCAAATTGTTATATTGGAAGATGGAAAAATATCAAAAAAATTAGATGATTTATTAGAAAATTATTCTAAGAAACATAAAATAATTGAAATTTATAAAAGGAAACAAAATCTAGGGTTAGGATTAACATTGAATGAAGGACTAAATTATTGCAAATATGATTATGTAGCAAGAATGGATGCTGACGATTATTCTTATCCCAATAGATTTGAAGAAGAAATACGTTATTTAGAGAGTCATCCCGATATAGATGTTGTAGGCTGCAATATAGATGAATATGATGAAAATTTAAGTAAAAAACTTGCCGTTCGTGTTGTGCCAGAATTTGACAAAAAAATAAAGAAATATATGAAAAAAAGAAATGGAGTAAATCATGTAACAGTAATTTATAAAAAACAATCCGTATTAAATGCTGGTAGTTATGAAGATTGTTTATATTTTGAAGATTATTATTTATGGTGCAAAATGATTAAAAATGGATGTAAGTTTTATAATATTCAAGAATCATTAATGAAAATCAGAGCTGGTTTTGACATGGCAAAACGACGTGGAGGTTTATCTTATAGTAAATATATAATTAATTTTGAAAATAAAATTTACAAGATTGGTATAATTAACAAATTTGAATATATATTTAATTTATTTATTAGATTATCTGTTGCCAACATTCCAAATTCATTTAGAACAATATTATATAAAAAGCAATTAAGGAAGTTAAAAAATGAAGTATAATAAAATAACAATATTACATATAGGATACTGTCCAAATGATAAGGCAAGCGGAGTTGCCGTAGCAATTCCGAATCATTTAAAACATCAAGCAATGTCTTCAAAATTAAAAATAGGTTTTTTAAATTTATGTAATAATGAACAGTTAAAAATAAAAAAAATCAAAATATTTCCATTTAAAGATTATAAGACAATTGATAGCCTTCCGAATCAATTTTCAAAACCAGATTTAGTGGTTTTCCATGAAATATATAGGATTCCTTTTTTAAATTTATCAAAAGAATTAATACAGAAAAAAATTCCATATATTATTATTCCACATGGTGGATTAACAAAAGAAGCTCAGCATCAAAAGAAAATTAAAAAAATAATAGGAAATATGCTTTTGTTTAATAAATATATTTATTCAGCAAATGCAATTCAATTTTTGTCGCTAAGTGAAGAAAAAAGAAGTAAAAGATTTATAAAAAAGCAACAAATAATTATTTCTGGAAGTGGAATTGAGTTCCCTGACATACAATATAAAATACATACGCCGCTTAGAATTGTATTTATAGGTAGATATGATATATATTTTAAAGGATTAGATTTATTACTTGATTCCATTAATATGATTGCTTCAAAATTAAATAAGGAATCAGTAAAAGTAGAATTATATGGAATAGGAAATAAGAATGACGAAAAGTATATCAGAACTTATTTGAAAAAAAATAATATGTATAATATTTGCCAAGTTAATGGTCCAGTGTTTAATCACGATAAAGATAATGTATTAAAAAATACAGATATTTTTGTTCAACCTTCTAGATCAGAAGGGCAACCGTTAGGAATTATTGAAGCATTAGCATATGGAATACCAGTAATTATAACCCCAGGAACAGGTTTAATAGAAGATGTAAACAAATATCATTATGGATATGGAACAGATTTTAATACAAAGAGATTAGCAGAAACAATATTAACAGCAGTAAAAGAAAAGGAAAAATTAATTACCATGTCAAAAAATGCTCGTTTATATGCAAAAAATAACTATGATTGGAAAGTTATCATTAACAAGCTTTTGATAGATTATGAAAAAATAATTAGGAGGTCATAATATGTATTTAATTCCTAGGCTAATAGGTGTATTTACATACTTTGTAATTACCATTTTCTTTTTTTTATTATTAAGAAAATCAAATAAAAAAAATGTAAATCAAATTTTATTTGTTTATGCTATTATTTTGTCAGTAATAGGATTCTTTTATGTACCTGCTCAAAGTGCTGATTTATCTAGAATTTGGGATACAATGAAAGATTTTTCTACTAATAGTTTTAAAGAATTAAGCGACTTTGCTTTATCGACAAATATTCCATTTTTCTATTTTTCGATTTATTTTATAAGTCTAACTAATATATATAGCATACTCCCAGCAATAGTAGCTTTCATTTTTTATCTTAATTCATTTTATATAATTAAAGACTATTCTAAAAAGAAAAACTTTTCATCGAAGACTATTGCTATGACAGTTTTTGTATTTATGTGTTTTGGCCAATTTTTACAAGTTATAAGTGGCATTAGAAGCTTATTGTCATTCTCTATAATTGCAAGATGCATATATGATGAATACATAAATAATAAAAGTATATTAAAAAATATTATTTGGTATTTTATTGCGTCCACTATACATCCCGCAGCATTAGCACTTGTTTTAATTCATTTAATAATTACTTTGATTTTATCTAATAAGATATCAAAATTGAAAAAAATGACAAGCATATTTATTATATTTTTAATATTAATTATTTTTGGACATAATTATATAGAAGCAATGCTATCAGCTGCAGAAAGTTATTTAAGCGAAGAAAGTTATTCTTACATATGGGAATATATAATGGCATTGGCATATTTAATTTTGTTTTTATGTACAATTATAAAAGTAAATAATAATCAGAATAATTTGTTGTTATATAAAAAATATTTAATTATTTTTAGTACTATCACATGTCTTTTTATATCAGTTTATAGTATATTTCAAAGATATACAGTTTTTATTTCAATTTTGGCAAGTCCTTTATTTATGGAAGCAATTAATGCGGAACAAAAATGTGCTGAACAATCTCAATATACTTCAAAAAAATATTTGCAATTAATTTTCTTTGGATCCTTGGCTATTTTAGTGTTAGCTTGCGCAAGAGGTAATCTTTCAGGATTAAAATTTTTCATGTGATGTAAATAAGGAGGTTCTATGAAAAAAGTAAGTGTTATTATATGTGCATATAACATCGAAAAATATATAGAAGAATGTTTAGAATCAATAGTAAATCAAACATATGAAAATTTACAAATAATTATAGTAAATGATGGGTCTACAGATAAAACTTTAGAAATATGTAAAAGCTTTAAAGATTTACGAATAAATATATTTACAACAATTAATGGCGGTCTATCCATGGCTAGAAACGAAGGAATAAAACATGTCAATGGAGATTATTTTATATTTGTAGATGGTGATGATGTTTTAGATATAAATGCAATAGAAATATTAGTTGAAATGATAGAAAAAAGCAATGCAGATATTGCTATTTGCGGATATGAAAAATTTTATAATTGTTATAATAGTTGTAGTTATAGTGAACTACAAAATAAATGTTATAATTCAAAAGAATATTTAAATAGAATTTTATTATTCCAAAATAGTACTTATGCTTGGGGTACCTTAATAAAGAGCGAATATAAGTCTTTACTTAAATTTCCAAAAAATGATTTTTATGAAGATTTGGGAACAATGTATAAATTATATGAAAAAATAAATAAAATTGTTTTTAATCCTGTAAGATTGCTTAAGTATAGACAAAATAATCAATCTATAGTACATACATATAGTAAAAAGAAGGTTGAGGATTATGTAAAATATGGTAATGAAATGTGTAATGAAATAAAAAAATTATATCCTGAATTTATTGATAAATGTGATACTTTTATGTGTTATGTATATGTTGCAGCGATTTCTATGGTAATGAATAAAGATAAGGATTTATTAAAACAATACAAAAATAAGATTAGAAAATATAATAAAAAAATTGTTACAAAAGGTATTCCAAAGTTAATTAAAATAAAATTGTTAATATTTAAACATTCTATTTTTTTAGGATACTTGTGTTTAAAAATCAAAAGAGGTGTTATTAAATGAGAAAAAAAATGGCACTGATTACACCAGGATTTTTACCAGTTCCCGCTGTAAAGGGCGGTGGGGGAGAAATGTTAATTACAAAGTTAATTGAGCAAAATGAAGTTGAAAAAAAATTTGATATTGATTTATATACAATTGAAGATAAACAAATTAATACGAAAAAATATAAACAAACAAATATTATTTTTATAAAAACAAGTTATTTAAATAATCTATTTGCAAGAATAGTCAATAAAATTGCTAATATTTTAAACAAAAAAATTCATATCAATCCATATGGTAATAAAGTTTCAATATTATTAAAAGAAAAAAAGTATGATTACTTGTTAATTGAAAATAATATGTATATTTTTAAAAAAATAAACGAATCTTATCCGTATAAATGTAAAAAAATATTTCATTTACATAATGATATTGGTGGAATTGATAAACCACAAGAATTGTGTAAATATATAGGTGAGAATGCCGATTTAATTCTAACGGTTAGTGAATATTTAAAAAAGCATTATTTAAAATTGGTAAAAGTAAATAAAATTGATGTTTTATATAATTGTGTTGATATAAATTTATTTAAATATAATAATTATAGTCGAAAAGAATATAGAAATAAATATAAAATTAATAAAAATGATTTTGTTTTTCAATATATAGGTAGAATATCAGAAGAAAAAGGATTGCTACCATTAGTTAAGGCCTTTAAAAAAGTAGCAAAAAATAATAAAAATATTAAATTATGTATTGTTGGAGATATTTGGTTTGGTTCAAAAAAAAATAGTCCATATTTTACCAAAATAAAAGATGAAATTATTTCTATAGCTAATCAAGTGATTTTTGTAGGAAGTCAACCAATTACTAATATACCTAAATTTATGTCTATGGCAGACTGTATAATAGTACCTACAATATGTGAAGAGGCTTTTGGCTTAGTGGCTATAGAAGCAATGGCGACTAAACGTGCATTAATAGTATCTGAATCAGGTGGACTCCCAGAAGTTGTAGATTATTCTTGTGCTAAAATTGTTTCAAAAGAAAATTTTGTTGAGAACTTGAAAAAAGCGATGATGAGTATAATAAAAGAACAAAAAAAAGCTAAACAAATGGGTATACATGGATATAACAGAATAATAAGTAAAAGTGAGTTCCAAGAGCAAAATTATTTTACTAATTTTTATAATAAGATAAAGGAGATTGATGACTGAGATGCGAACGAAAAATTCGATTAGAAATGCCACAGTTTCTATTATTATGACAATTTTGATGTCATTAATAGGATTAATAGCACAGAAAATTTTTATTAACATTTTAGGTACTGAATATTTAGGTATAAGTGGATTATTTTCCAACATTATATCTATGTTAGGCATCGTAGAACTTGGAATTGGGCCGGCTATAATTTACAATTTGTATCGTCCCATAAAAGAAAATAATTTAGAAAAAGTTAAATCATTAGTGTATTTTTACAAAAAATGTTATTCATTTGTTGCACTAGCAATATTAGGAATAGGGGTATTAATTATTCCATTCCTACCATATATTATGAAGGGTGTAACAATAACAGAGAATGTCGCCATAATTTACATATTATTTTTACTTGATACTTTTGTATCATACCTAGCAGCTTATAAACAGTCAATATTATATGCAAATCAAGAAAACTATATTATTAATATAATTCATATTGGCTATTTAGTTATTATGAACTTTCTACAATTGTTATTTTTATATTTAACTCATGATTATTATTTATATTTAATTATAAAAATAACATGTAGATTAGCAGAAAACATTATTATTTCATATGTTACTAGTCGTAAATATCCAGAAATATTTCAAGGTAGTCATAAACCAATTGATAAAAAAACTAGTAAAGGAATATTTAAAAGAACAAAAGGTCTAATTTATCACAAAATAGGAACATTTATAGTAGATGGATCGGACAATATTATTATTTCTACTTTTTTAGGAGTAAAAGCTGTTGGATTATATACGAATTATAGTTTGATTTTAAATGCCGTAAACAATTTAATGAATCAAGCATTTTCTGCTATTACTGCCAGTGTTGGTAATTTGCTTGTTGACGATGAAGAAAATAAAAAATATAATGTTTTTAAAAATATATATTTTATAAATTTTTGGCTTGCTAGTATAATATCAATATGCTTTTTATGTACTATACAACCATTTATTACTATATGGATAGGCACTGATTTTATACTTTCTACCCTAATAATTATTACTTTAGCATTTAATTTATATATTAAATTAATGACTAGAACAATGAATACTTTTCAGGAAGCAGCTGGTATTTTTTATGAAGATAGATTTGTTCCACTAGCACAATCAATTATAAATGTTGTTTTTTCAATAATATTGTTACATTTTTTTGGAATGGCAGGAGTATTTATGGGCACTATTATTAGTTACTTATTATTACATTTTTATAGTTATCCAAAATATGTGTATAAAAGTATATTTTCACAAAATTTAAGAAAATACTTTATTCAATTTTTTAAATATTTTATACTTACAATAATAATTGGATTAATTTCTTTCTACATTGTTAATGTTATTACTTTTAGTAATATTTTAATACAAATAATATTTAATATTGTTATAAGTTTTATTTTAATTAATTTGATTATTTTTATATTTTCCCATAGTACAGAAGAATATAATTATTGTTTACAATTGGTAAAAAACTTTTTCGTAAAGAAAAGGAGAAAAGCTTAATATGAAAAAAATAATAAATAATATAATAAGAACAATTTTAATTATAATTCATTTGATATTTATAATATATTTAATAAAATTAAATGTATTACCAACATTATATTTAGCTATTATAATTGTTGTAATATTAACATTAGATATAATATCATGGATATTAATTTCAAAAGGAAAAATAAAGTTAATAATAGGTTATATAATATTACTAATTATTAGTATTATTTCTGGAATTGGAATATATTATACAAATATAACTGATAGCTTTTTAAGTTCAATTCAAGAAGTGAATGAAAAACAATTATATTATGTAGTTGTAAATAAAGATAGTAAATACAATGAATTAAAAGACTTAGATAATAAAAGTATGGCTATCTTTGAAAATCAATCAGATAATTATAAAAAAGTATTAAATGAAGTTGAAAAAAATATCAAAATAAAAGACAAAAAATATAATAACATAAATGAAATCGTAAGAGACTTATTAGATAATAAAATAGATAGTTTATTAATCAACTCTAGTAATAAAGAAATATTAGATGAAAATATTGCAACTTTTAAAAATAATACTAGAGTAATCGATGAAATATCAATTGATGTAATTAAACAAAAAGAAGAAGAATATAAAAATAAATATGGACCATTCAATATTTTAATTAGTGGTATTGATACTGGTGGACCTATAAACCGTGTTTCAAGAAGTGATGTAAATATCATAATGACTGTAAATCCAAATACCCGTGATATTTTATTAACTAGTGTTCAAAGAGATATGGAAGTTCATTTACATGGAATATATGGTATTACTGACAAACTCACTCATGCTGGAACTTATGGTGTAGATATGTCTAGACAGACATTAGAAGATTTCTTAGATACAGAAATTCCTTATTATATCAGAGTAAACTTTGATAGTGTTGTAAAACTTGTTGATACCATTGGTGGAGTTGATATTTATAATGACGTTGCTTTCCGAGGCGGAACTAGATATTTTTCTAAGGGAAATATTCATTTAAATGGTGAAGAAGCTTTAGAATATTCTAGAGAAAGGAAAAAAATGCCAAGTGGTGACTGGACTAGGGGAGAACATCAAAAGACAATTATAACCGCTATTATTAATAAAGTATCTAGTAATCAAGATTTATTAACAAATTATGCAGATATTTTAAATAATTCTAAAGATATAATTCAAACTAATATTCCAACCGAAGTTATCAAAAAATATGTAAGAGATCAAATTGAAGATATGAATAGTTGGCACATTGACTCCACGTATGTAAAAGGTGATGGAGCAGTTTATCAAGAAACCTATTCTGCGCCAGGCATGAAACTATATGTTATGAAGCCTAATGAAGAAAGCAGAAAAGAAGTTTCCAAACAAATTAATAATTTATTAGAAAAAGAGTAAACTATACTAAAGAAGTATAGTTTTAACTTTATAAAAAGGGGAAGATCTAATGTTATATATAATAGGAATTCTTTTAGGTTTATTAATAATTTTTCTTATTTGCGCGCTCAAATTAGGAAAAGAATCAGACAATCAAAATAAATTTTAATTATAAATATTTTTATAAACAAAGCGAGTAAAATTCCTTTATTTACTTGCATTCTCACTCAAAATGTGATATAGTTTAATATGTCGTGATCCGCTGGGATTAACTTATGATCATAGATTTATGCGAAGGAGTGATTTGAATGAACTTGGTAGATAAAATAACTAATAAACAAATTAGAACAGACCTACCAGAATTCCGCGTTGGTGATACTATTAAAGTAAACGTTCGTATCATCGAAGGAAAACGTGAAAGAATTCAGGCGTTCGAAGGAATCGTAATTGCTATCAAAGGTAGCGGAGTTAGTAAGAACTATACAGTTAGAAAAAAATCTAGCGGTATTGGTGTTGAAAGAACTTTCCCATATAGCTCACCAAAGGTTGATAGCGTAGAAGTAATTAGAAAAGGTAAAGTTAGAAGAGCTAAACTTAATTATTTACGTGACCTTAAAGGACAAGCAAAAATCAAAGAAAGAAAATAAGGCCGTTAAGACCTTGTTTTTTCGTATAAAGGAAGTGATATCATGGAATTAAAGGAAACTAAAGAAGAGACACAAGAAAATAAATTGAACAAAATATTTAGAGCTACATTACCATACATCATAATCGTAATTGCTGTCGCTCTAATCAGAACTTTTATTGTCACCCCTGTTCAAGTAGAAGGTATGTCCATGTATTCAACTTTAGATGATAATGAAATTCTTTTACTAAAAAAATATGATAAAAATTATCAAAGATTTGATATTGTTGTATTTAATTATAATGGAACAAAACTAATAAAAAGGGTAATTGGTCTTCCTGGAGAAGCTGTCGCTTATAAAGATAATAAACTTTATATAAATGGTGAATATGTGGAAGAAGACTTCTTGAAAAATCATCAAGAAACCTATGATTTTACAATAGAAGAAATTGGTTATGACACTATACCTAATGGATATTACTTCGTTATGGGGGACAATCGAACCAATTCAACAGACAGTCGAATTATTGGACTAGTGCCTGAAGAAGATATTGAAGGTACAACCAGTTTTGCAATTTTCCCTTTTGATAAATTTGGTAATTTTAACAAATAACTGTACATCTACTTGTACAGTTTTATTTTAAATTGTTCATCGTGAAGAAAATAAATGATATAATGAAAATATAAATATGGGAGGTTTTATGGTAAAAGCTATAGTCTATGAAAGTAAAGCCGGGCATACCTTAAAATATGCTGAGATGTTAAGTAAAAAATTAAATATTCCTTTTTATTCAATAAATGATTCATTAGGAAAACTAAAAAGTAATGAAAAGATTATTTTTCTTAGTTGGATTTGTGCTGGAAAAATTAAGGAAAAAGATAAAGTAGATAATAAATACGACATCATTTGTTATGGTGCCGTTGGTGCTTATCCATATTCAGACAAATATTTAAAAGAACTCAAGATAGCTAATAATATTGATAAACCTCTATTTTATTTAAGAGGGGGTATTGACTACTCAAAATTAAATATATTTCAAAAGATTTTAGTGAAACTAGTTGGCAAAACGATGAAAAACTCTGATGAGAAAACCCAAATAATGTTTAAACAAGGCTATGACTTTGTAAAAAAAGATAATCTTGAAGAAATTGTAAAATATATTCAAATTAAATAAAAGGAGAAAGAGCATGGAAACCGATAATATGAATTATAAAAAATTGATCAATTATAGACTAAGAGATGAAAAAGCCTTAATTTTTATTTTCAGTGTTATGCTTGTATCAATCCTTATAGGGCTTATTATCAAACAAATTATTGACCTGACGGGAATAATCGTCCTTTTATTACTCTTCATCGCTTGTATCGGAAGATATTTTTATAAAAAATATTGTTTTAACAAAGCGTATCAAGAATTAAATAATGAAGAAAAAATAAAATTGGATGATGACTTAAACAAAACATATTTCTTTTCAGGAGGAAGTTATGCTTTATCAAGTAAATATATTATAGACTTTAAACATTCAAAAATTATTAAATATAGTTCGATTTTAATTATCGATAAAACGACTGGCCTTATTTCACATGGTAGACAGAACCATGCCTGTGATTTGGTATATATTGTTACTAAAAATGAAAAAATAAGTTTAATTGTCAAAGAGTATGGTACAATCAAACTTCCATTTACATCTCAAGATTGTGAAGGATATTATGAAGGATTATATAGTTATATAAAAGCTCAAAATCCTAATGTGTTAGAGGGATATACCAGAAAAAATCGTAAAATAATAGAAGAAAAATATAATATTAAAATCTAACACTTATTAATAAAATAAAAAATGCATTTTAAGATCATTAAGCTTGGAGGTATATCATGTAGTCTAAAAGTATAAATGAACAATTAGAAACCTTTATTTACATATTAAAGCAAAATAAAAAACTAATGGCAATGTTAGATTACATATCAGAATTAAATTTACCAAATTTTTATATAGCCGCCGGTTCGATTTTTCAAACAATTTGGAATTACTATGATGGAAAAAATTTAAACTTTGGTATTAAAGATATAGATGTTATTTATTATAATAATGATGTCTTAAGTGTAGAAAAAGATATAGAGTACTATAATTTTATTAGTAAGTATACTAAATCAAAAAATATCGACTATGAAATTGATGTTTCCAATGAAACTACAATGCATCGATGGCAAATGAAACACAAACACGGAAAAAAAATAAAACAGTATCAAAACTCAGAAGACGCAATTAGTAAATAGATTGCAACTGTTCATGCTATAGGAATCATCAAGAAAAATGATGAAATAAAAATATATGCTTCTTATGGCTTAAGTGATATATTCAGTAAAACCATTAGACCAATCAAATATAAAAATAATTCAAAAGAACTTTATGATAAAGCTGGAACAAAAGGTGTAAAGACTTAAATATAATAAAATGGTAAATAAAGATTTATGTAGTAGATAAAATTCTACTTTTTCTTTTACTCTGTTTTTATGTTATAATTAAGTAGATTTAAATGGGGAAGTGATTATAATGAATGAGAAACTAAATATCAATTGCTTGATACCAATTTATTTAACCCCTCCAAGAAAGCCTTATAAATAAAGGGTTTGCGAGTATATAGATCTTACACGTTTTTTCAAAAAAACAGTAAAAAATAATAAAAAGTAATCAAAAACA
>CAWVFK010000011.1:0-7675 GCA_963928595.1 Candidatus Coprosoma sp.
CATTAGATAATTAATCAATTCTTTACTTTGTATTTCTGAGCCAATAATTGGTTCAAAGGTACTTTCGACATCAACTCTAATCATGTGAATTGAAGGGGCGACAGCTTTTAATTTAATACCATAGCGACTTCCTTGTTTGATGATCTCTGGAGTATCTAAGGTCATATCATCTAAGGTTGGTGAGGCAACACCATAACCAGTTTGTTTGACCATTTTTAAAGCATCTTTGACTTGGTCGTATTCTCTTTTGGCTTCTCCTAAATCTTGGAAGAGGCTGAGTAACTGTGAACGACTAGTAATGTCTACACCAATTATTTCTTTTAATACTTCGTTGTAAAGGTTGGCTGGTGTTTTTAGTGTTACTCTGACATTGCCAGTGGCTGTGTCTACTTCGGATAGATAAGCTTTTTCGATATATTCACATTCTTCTAATTTCCCGGTTATTTGGTCAATATCTCTAAGTTTATCAATTTCATGAATACTATTTCTGATAGCATCAATATATGATTTTTTTAACCAGTTATTAGGCTCTAAACAAGCTACCCAATCGGCCATTTCAACATCAATACATACGACTGGGAATTCATATAGTGCTTCTCTTAAAATATTATAAGCATCTCGTTCACTCATGTTGTCAATATTCATTGGTATGACAGGGGCACCATATTCTTCTTTTAATTTTTCGGCTAAATTTTCAGTTTCTGGTAACATTGGATGGGTTGAATTAACAATCACAATAAATGGTTTGCCTATTTCTTTTAGCTCTTTAGCTATTCTTTGTTCAGCTTCGACATAGTCACTTCTTTCAAATTCACCAATAGAACCATCAGTTGTGACTAAAACACCAATACTCGAATGATCTTTAATGACTTTTTCAGTGCCTATTTCAGCAGCTTCAACAAAGGGTATTGACTCTTCATACCATGGAGTGTGAACCATTCTTGGGCCATTTTCATCCTCATATCCTTTGGCACCCTCAATTACATAGCCAACACAATCAACTAATCTTACATCAGCAGTAAAATCATCAATTTTTATTTTAGCGGCATTACTTGGCACGAATTTTGGCTCAGTTGTCATGATAGTTTTACCTTGCGCTGATTGGGGAATTTCATCTAAGGTTCTTTTTCTTTCATATTCATCTTCAATATTAGGAACAACGAGATTTTCGATAAATCTTTTAATGAATGTTGATTTACCAGTTCTTACGGCTCCTACTACTCCTAAATAAATATCTCCACCTGTTCGTTCGGTGATATTTTTGATAATGTCTATTTTTTCCATATTATCCCTACTTTCTTCATTTAAATATATGAGGAAAAATTATAAATATGAAGAAAAAGCTCGATTAAATATAAAGTTTTTTACTATTTTATGTACACTATTTAACACTTATAGGTTTGATTTAATATTGCTTTATTTTTTTCATAGAACTACAATTATAATGGAGGCGATGATATGGAAGCAAAAGATATTAAAAAAGTAGCTTGTGTAGGTGCGGGAGTTATTGGTTATAGCTGGGCACTTTATTATTCTTTAAAGAAGTTATCAGTAAATGTCTATGATTTAACTGAGGAAAAACTTGATTTAGCTAAAAAAAGAATTCATGAAAGCTTACTTAATTTAATGAAAAATGATGTTGTAACTGAAGATGAAATTACAGAAATTGAAGAAAGAATAAATTATACAACTTCAATGGAAGATGCTGTTAAAGATGTACAATTTATTACCGAATCAGGTCCTGAAAATTACGAGATTAAACAGCAAATGGCCGAAGAGATGGAAAAATATACATCAAGTGAAACAATTATTGCATCTTCGACTTCTGGACTACTTGTTAGTGAAATAGCTAAAAATGCGAAACACCCTGAAAGGTTTATAGGAGCCCATCCTTATAATCCACCACATTTAATTCCACTAGTAGAGCTTACTAAAGGTGACAAAACCGATCCTAAAGTTGTAGAAGTAGCTAAAGAATTTTATCAATTAATCGATAAAGAACCTGTTGTTTTACAAAAAGAGGCATTAGGATTTATTTGTAACCGTATTCAAATGGCAGTTTATAGAGAAGTATGTAATCTAGTTATGAAAGGTGTATGTACAATCGAAGATGCAGATAAAGCTGTGACTTATGGTCCTGGACTTAGATGGGCTATTATGGGACCTAGTTTAGTATTTGAATTAGGTGGCGGTGAAGGTCATATTGATGGACTTATGAAACATTTAAATCCATCTATTAGTTTATGGCTTCACGATATGGCTGATTTTAAAGATTTTCCAGAAGAATTTCCAGAGATTGCGAGAAAAGGTGTAGAAGAAGCTTTAGAGAATCGACCTAAAGAAATTGGTAATGATGATGCTTCTTTAGCTGAATATCGTGATAAGATGCTTATTTCTATTTTAAAATTACATAATAAACTATAATTTAAAAGACATTGATTAAATCATTTTATCAATGTCTTTTGGTACTTGGTCATTGACAACAGCGTCAATGATTTTCTTTTGATTTTCTTCGGAGACTGGTCTACCTGTCATTTGACTTAATTCACTAATTACTTCTCTTAAAGTTCCTTCATCTTTTAAATTTCCTTCTTGAAGTTTTTTTGCTAGGTCTAAGATGGTTTCTTTATTTACATTGGTTTTCTTTTCTACACGTTTGAAAAAGCTATCTGAAAATGCCATTTTAAAACCTCCTACATTAATATATGCAGGAGGTTTTATAAGGCTACTGCTCTCCTTTGTTTTTAAAGTTTAAGATGATTGGGGTGCCTGTAAAATCGAAGTTCTCTCTTATTTTATTTTCTAAATACCTTTCATATGAAAAGTGTATTAAGCCTTTACTATTAACCTGAATATTAAAGGTTGGTGGGCAAATGCTACTCTGATTTGAAAAGTATATTTTTAGTCTTTTACCTTTGTATGAAGGTGGTAAATTTAAAGCATAGGCATCAGTTATAACATTATTTAAAGCACTTGTAGGTATTTTTTTATGAGCGTTTTCATTGGCTTTAATAATTTCTGGCATCAAGGTATGAATACGTTTTTTAGTTAAAGCTGATAGGAAGACAACTTTAGCATATGGCATAAACCCAAATTGATATTTAATTTCTTCTTTCCATTCTTTCATAGCTTTATCTTTATCTTCAATTGTGTCCCATTTATTGACAGCAATGACAACAGCTTTTCCTGCTTCAATAGCATAGCCAGCAATATGTTTGTCGTGCTCAATAATACCCTCTTCAGCATTTATGACAATAACACAGACATCTGATCTATCTATAGCTTTTAACGAACGAAGTAGACTATATTTCTCAACGTTTTCATAGATTTTTCCGCGTTTACGCATACCAGCAGTATCGATTACTACAAAATCTTTTTCATGATATTTAAATGGGGTATCAATAGCATCTCTGGTTGTTCCAGCAACTGGACTCACAATGACTCTTTCTTCATTTAATAAGGCATTTACCAAGCTACTTTTACCGACGTTTGGTCTTCCAATTATCGAAAATTTAATAACGTCTTCATCATAATCATCTTTAATCTCTTTAAAGTTTTTGGTTATTTCATCTAATAAGGTTCCTATTCCGATGTTGTGCTCAGCGGATAATTCTATGTAATCGTCGAAAGCTAAATCATAAAAATCATATTTATGTTCTTCATAAGCTTTAGAATCAGTTTTATTTATAGCCACGATTACTGGTTTACCACTTTTCTTTAAGATATCTCTAACGGTATAATCATTAGACGTTAGACTTTCTTTACCATCAACGACAAAAACAACAATATCAGCTTCATCGATAGCAAGCTCAGCTTGTCCTTTGATTTCTGTATTAAAATTACCAGTAGTTATATCAATACCACCAGTATCAATAAGATGAAAACTATAATCTAGATAATTTACAGTTCCATAAATTCTATCTCTAGTAATTCCTGGAGTATCTTCAATTATGGCAACTTTACTACCGACTAGACGATTGAATATAGTTGATTTTCCAACGTTTGGCCTTCCAACTAATGCGACGACTTGTTTTCTCATGATTATCACCTACACTTTTATTATTTGACATTTCTGTTTAATTGTTTTTGCTTCTTTACCATATATAATTTCGGCATTTTCTAAAATTGTGCCTAATTCAATATTACTTAGATCAGCTTTTGGTTTAAGGTAAAATATATAACCTTTTTTATATATAATAAATTTGTTTAATAAGTTTTTGCTTATAGTAAAAATATCTTCTATTTTATACAAAAAAGAGTCTTCCACTACTTCAATATTGAATTCTAATTGATTATTAAAGTAATCTATATACTCTAAATCTTCTTTCTGCATATCAATAATCAGTCCATAGTTTGTATCTTTATGGATGTAAACATTATAATAACCATTTAAATCTATAGTATATTTGTTTTGAATTTTATTAATTAATTTTACTAACTTCTTTTCGATTAAATTTTGATTGGTTAGATCAAGATTTTGAAGGTAAATTTTATCTAAAAAAATGACAATGTCATCATCTATTATAAGTTTCATTTTATCACCTAAAATAGTGTATGAAACTTAATATTATAATGTTATAAAATTACATTGTCCTTTCGATTTTTTTATGAATTTCCTCTTTACCATCTTTGGTTAAACTTGAAAACATAACAAATTCATCACCAACTACTAAATCTAAGTCATTTAAAATCATGTTTCGTTGTTTTTGTCTAGCTGTAATACCAATTTTATCAACCTTTGTTGCAACGATAGTAACTGGTAATTTATAGTATTTTAAAAAGTTATACATTAATATATCATCATTTGTTGGACGGTGACGAAAATCAATTAGTAGAAATACACCTCTAAGGTTTTTTCTATTCACTAAATAATCTTCGATCATTAAGCCGAATTTTTTCCTTTTGGTTTTACTTACTTGAGCAAAACCATATCCAGGAGCATCTACTAAATAGAATTCATCGTTGACATTATAAAAATTAATCGTTTGGGTTTTACCTGGTCTACTAGATGTTCTGGCGAAGTTTTTACGATTTATAATGGTATTTATAAAACTACTTTTACCAACATTTGATCTACCAACTAACATATATTCTGGTTTATTATCAGTTGGATATTGACTTCGACGAATAGCCGAAATGGCTAAATCTACAGATTTTATTTTCATATTTTATCACCTGTCTATACTTCTAAAGTATAACAAAATTCATTATAAAAGTAAAGAAAGCTTATTTTTGAAAGTGTCTTTTTACTTTACTTAATCCGTGCTTGATAGTCTCTTTTTTACCTAGTGTAGTTCCACTACTAAGCGCTAATCTAATAGAGTTTGGAAAATTAGTTTTTCGAAAATAGTTGTTGATGATTTGACTTAAATTTTGAAGGTCGGCAGCAGAAATATGCTCATCGATATCAAAACGTTTAATAATATAATGCTTTAAATTTTCTGGTAAAGTATTAATTAATTTTATTGGATGTGGGTTATGAATTATATCATCATGAACAGTGATTATATTGCTTTTTCCATAAGTATGCTCAAAAAAGCCAAAAGCACCATTAACAATATCTGATGATTTACTCTTTTTTTCGCCTGGTAAAATCGTTCTAAAATCATACATATAAGTTAATTTAGAAATAGTATTATATAGTTCTTTTGTACTTAAAAAATCACTATTTTGCAGTAGTAAAGCAGTAATAAGGATGCTTTCTCTATTTCTATTAATTGCTTCTTCTAAATCATCTGGAATATTTTGGTAAAGGATTGGTTTAGTAAGACGTCCAGCCATTCCAAAATACTTCCATGTTTTCAAATCTTTATCAAGAGCGGCTTTGGATATTACCATAGCCTTAAAATGAATTCCATCATGATAAAACTTTAGACAACCTACATTGCTATAAAATTTATCCTTATTCTTTTTATTTGACAATATGTTTTTGTCGAAATCTTCAGAAAAGTGCTGCGGATTTTTTTCATAATCGGCAATTAAAAAATCTTTAAAATCTTCAGCAACTACAATTACATCTTTATCTGGCTTTTCATCTTTAGTATATCCTGTTTGTCTATATATGCCAGAACCATAACCGATAACAGCAATTGTATCAGGTAAATCAGCTTTTAAATTTTCAATAATATCTAAATTATCCATGTTTTATCTCCTTTGAATGCTCGTTATTATATCACAATTTACTTTTATATTCAAAGTAATCATTTAAATTATAGCACTTTGATTGCATTTTTTTATATAAATTTATGAATTTACACATTTTTTCATAATTAAAATTGTTTTTTTATATACAAAAATATAAAAAAATAAGAAAATAAAAAGGAATTACGGCCTTTAATGTCGTATTTTTATTATAGAGGGGCTTAGAAAGGAGAAATATGAAAAAGTTTTTGTTCTTAGTTTTTTTGCTAATGTTGGTAGTCCCTGTTAAAGGATTAGAAAATGGTGAAAACATTGTAAGAAAGTATAAATACTATCGATTAAATAAAGTATTAGGTCCCATTGTTTTAAAAAATGAGGTTAGTGATGAGTTCCCCTTAATCGATGAAGAACAATATTTTGAAGGAGAATTAAGTGAATTATCCCCAGATAAACCATTAGATCAATCTGGTAGAAAGATTTATGAATATGATGGATATCATTATTTAAAAACCCCACAAATAAATATGATAGAAATTAAAATGGATAGCGAGGGTATTATAAGTAATATTAAAATTGAAAGTTCAGGCGAAGAAGTTACATATGAAAGTAGCAATGACTTTTTAACTAGTAATAGTAGTGTTCAATACGATTTAAAAGGAAATTATGATCTTAATGATTTAATAATCACTGGACAAAGTGAAGATGGTAATGATATTCACAGTTTTGATGTTTATTTTAAACATGACGATAAATTAGTAAGTGAATTAAATACAGTAACTTTTATGAAAGATATTATATTATATGGAAATGCCAGTAAAATAAAATCAAATGCATATGATAATATTTATAGTTTAGATAAATTAGATTCATCTTCTAACTTAACTTATAAAGGTGAAGTCAAATTATATCAATATCAAGATTATAAATATCAATCATATAAACTTGAAAAAGAATACTATGGCCAATATTTAACCGAACCATTTGAAGATTATATTTATAAAGATGAGAATGATTATATTGACGTTCCGATTATTAGCAATATTTTTAATTCAACTAACTTAATAAAAGATCAGCCTATACAACAAGAGATAAAGCACGTCAAGCCGGATGGTAAAAAAATAGATGTTATGAATGTAAAAAATGATTCTTTTAAAAATGAAAGTTCTAAAAAAACAACTGAAATTAAACTACCAACTCAATATCAACATGTTTTAAAAGTGAATAATAAGAAAAACTCATCAAATGTAACTGGCACCAATCATTTTTTTGATTATCTGAAGATTATAATCTTAATCATTTTATTAATATTAACAATAAAGCTTAAAAACAAGGTAAAAGAATACTCTAGATGATAATTTTTATCATCTTTTTTCATAAAAAACATAAAATATATTGACTTTTCATAGATTTTAATGGTATACTTAATGAGTAATTTGTCTGATGGGGAATTAGCTCAGTTGGCTAGAGCACCTGCTTTGCACGCAGGGGGTCAGGAGTTCGAGTCTCCTATTCTCCACCATTTTTGTATTTAACC
>CAWVFK010000012.1:0-39646 GCA_963928595.1 Candidatus Coprosoma sp.
GGATATTTAAAAATACATTAATTTATATTTTTTTAGAAGAAGATAATAATAAACGTGCTGAAATGATGGACAGATTTTTAGAAGCAATTGTGCAATACATAGTTCCAATAAAACCTGGAAGAAAAAATGAAAGGAACACTAATTCTAAAAATAGATATCATATAAATCAAAGAAAAACATTTTAATAAAGTTTTAAAAAATAATATTAAAGCATTGTTTTTATAGTGCCATAATTTATAAGTAAAAATAAAATTTTGTTATAAATAAGCAAAAAGAATGACATTTCTTTAATTATGTCATTCTTAAGTTAATAACATTGGGGTTGACACTCTATTTTATATGCTTTTGGATTAGATGCATTGTTTTTGATTTATTCCTTCCGTTAACTAATGGATTATGAAATTTGGTGTTTATAGTGGCAATCTTTATGTTTTCTTTTCGATCGGCTAAATCTTTTAAGTAATCTTTTGGTATGAAAGAATCATCTTTAGAGTAGATTATCAAAGTTGGAATTTGAATTTTTTCAATAGCAATTTTTGCCATTGGTTTAGTCTTTTTAAAGATAATTAATGATCTAACTTTTTGACCGTTATTTTTTAAACCTTCTTCACCAAATTCTCGTGGATTGTTTAAATTGATTTCTTCATTTCGAATTTGCGCTAATTCTTTATCTGAATATTCACCAAATTCTGGTGAGATTAATACTAATGTTTTGATTTTTTTAGATCGCTCGGTAGCGATTACTCCTAAATTACATCCCATTGAATGACAAATCAAGTTTACTTTTTGTCCCATTGGATTACATTTTCTAATTTTATCGTCGATGGCAACTTTTAAAGCACCATCTGTTTTCAAAGGTAAATCAGAATATTTATCAAAAACAATTGTAATATCTAATCCATATTTTTTAAATAATTTCCTAATTTTGTTTAATTCGTCATTATCGGTTGACAAACCTTTTAAATATAAATTATACATTTTATCATCCTTTCTAGGTTCTTTCATTATAACATAAATAGTAAAGAACAATTTATGTTTTTTAAATATTTGCTATTATTTTATGTAAAAGTTTGCTATAATATTTTTGAAAGTATGGAGGGTGAGTTTTTAATGAAGAAATATATAATGTATCTTTTTATGTTTGTTTTTACTTTTTTCACTTTTAATGGTGCTGTTAATGCGGCTACTTTAAAAGAGGGGGTATATACGATAAAAAGTGCACTCGGAACTAATATGGTTATCGATGTAGATAATGCAGAAACACGTAATAAGACTAATGTTCAGCTATATTCTAGTAATGGTACTAATGCTCAAAAGTGGTATGTAAAGCCGATTGAAGATGGATATTATGAAATTACAACAGTACTTAATAGTAATTTGTCTCTTGATGTAGATGATGCGGGAACGCGTAATAAAACTAATGTGCAAATATATACGAAAAATAATACTAATGCGCAAAAATGGTATATAAAAGATGCTGGTGGTGGATATTATTATATTATTTCTAAATGTAATGGTTTATATGTAGATGTATATAATGCGGAAGCCCGCAATAAAACAAACATTCAAATGTATAAAGGAAATGGAACCAAAGCTCAGAAATTTAGATTTATAGAAGAATTAACTGGCACACAAGTTTTAGAAGATGGACTTTATAAGATTTCAAGTTTTGTTGATTCGACTAAAACATTAAGTGTGAAAGGAAATGCTGATCAGAATGCTAAGGTTGTTTTAGATGAAAATGGCAGCGCTTTAGAACAGATGTGGAGAGTTAAATATTCTGGTAATGGTTATTACACTATTACTTCATATGCTAATGAAGGAATGGCATTTGATGTTAAGGGTGGAAGTAGTGCTAATGGTACAGATATTCAATTATACCAAAATAATAATACTAATGCCCAAAAGTGGATAATTAAAGCTGAAGATGGATATTATAGTATTGTCTCTGCGTTAGATCATTTGTATGTTGATATTGATAATGGAACTATTAAGAGTGGTACAGGTATTCAGATATATCAACCAAATGGAACCAAAGCTCAGAAATTTACTTTTACAAAGGTTGAAGAACCAACAATCTCAAACGGATATTATACTTTTAATAGTGCTTTAGATAATAACAAGGTTATTGATGCTAATTCAATGATTGCCATTAATAATATTCCAACAATTTTAAATACTACTAATAATATGAATTCTCAAAAATGGTATGTGGAATATTTAGCTGACGGTTATTATTCAATTAAATCAGCACTTGATAATAATTTTGTATTGGATGTCAAAAATAATGATAAAGTAAATAAAACAAAGGTACAAATTTATTCTGCAAATGGCAGTGAAGCACAAAAATGGTATATAAAAGATGCTGGTGATGGATATTATTATATTATCGCTAAAAACAGTAATAAATATTTGGATATTGATGATGCTAAGACGGCTAATGGTACTAGTGTTCAAATATATACTGGTAATAAAACAAATGCTCAAAAATTTAAATTAACCCCAACAACGGCTAATGAAAGCGATGCTCCAACACACATATATGAGGAAGGCTATTATACTATTAATACTAAATTAGCTAATGATAAGGTGTTGGATGTTGATAATGCTAAAAAAGCTAATGGGACAAATGTTCAACTTTATGGTTCTAACAGTTCAGTGGCACAAATATGGTATTTGAAGAAATTGGATAATGGTTATTATGCTATTTTAAGTGCTATGAATCCTGAAATTGCTTTAACTGCAGCTAGTGGAAATAGAACTAATGGAGTAAATGTTCAAATATCAAAATATACTGACTTAGATACTCAAAAGTGGGCGATTAAGACTACTGGTAGTGATTATGTGGTTATTACTTCTAAAGCTAGTGGGTTAAATATTGATGTGGCCAACGGTAGTATAACTAATTGTACTAATATTCAACTTTATCAAAATAATTTATCTAATGCTCAATTTTTCAAAATTCAAAAATTTGATGGTCAAAAAGTTTACACTGGTATTGATGTTTCTCACCATCAGAATTCTATAGATTGGGATACAGTGGCTAAATCAGATATTGGTTTTGTAATAATTAGAGCTGGATATGGTGGTAATTGGACTAATCAAGATGATAGACAGTTTTTGAATAATGTTAAGGCTTGTGAGAAATATAATATTCCGTACGGTTTATATTTATATTCTTATGCTAGTGAAATAGATAATGATGATACAAGTGCTCAAAACGAAGCGAGACATATGCTTAGATTACTTGATCAAATTAAGCAATATGATTATTCACCTAACTTAGGGACAAAAGTATTTATCGATATGGAAGATGCAAGTGTTGTAAATGCAGGTAAAGAACAGCTTACAAATGTTTCTGATACTTTCTGTTCTCAGATTGAGTCAAATGGTTATAGTTGTGGTATTTATGCTAATAAAACATGGCTTACTAATCATTTAAACACCCAAGAATTAGTGAAAAAATATGATATTTGGCTTGCTGAATGGTTACCAGTATCTAGTCCAAGTTTCAGTTATGCTAAAACAAAAAAGCCATCTTATAATTTAACTGCTTATAAATATTGGCAATTTGCTTCAGACGGAAAATTAAATGGAATAAGTGGTAATGTCGATTTTGATTTAGGTTATGATATATTTGATTAGAAGCAATGATCTTGCTTCTTTTTGTATAGTTTTTTTGGTAAAAATTTGTTATACTATAAACTGTAACTATACATGAGAAAGTAGGGAGTTTAATATGGTAAAAAAGAGAATCTTATATTTAGATGTTTTGAAAATTTTAGCAGCACTTTTTGTTGTGTTTAATCATTATTGTTTTGTTATTAATCCCAGTTCACATTTTTCAAAAATATTATTTACGGTGTTATTCACCACTTGTAAGGTAGCTGTTCCTATTTTTATAATGGTTAGCGGGGCTTTGTTGCTCGGAAAGAAGACTAGTTATAAAGATGTGTTTATTAAAAGAATTTTTAGGGTTTTTGTGCCTTTAGTAATAATATCGATAATTTATGTATTTTTTTATTATGATGGTTTAAATTTTAATAATATATTTTCTTTTATAGTGGCAATATTTACAGAATATGATATAAATTATATTCCTTATTGGATTTGGTATTTATATATGCTTATGGCACTTTATATTATGACTCCATTTTTACAAAAGATGTTGAAAGGGTTTAAGGAAAAGGATTATAAAGTATTTTTTATTATTTTTTTGATTGCTGTTGGCATTTTTAATACTATTGGACCTTTATCATCAGTTTTTGGAGAGACTAAAAATATTAATTCGCATTTTATGGGTAATTTATTTACTATTGCCATCGGTTATTATGTGTGGGGTTATTATGTTTCTAAAATGAAGATTGACCAAAAGAAGGTTAAATATGCTTGGATAATTTTGCTTGTAAGTTTATTGGCTGGTATGCTTTTTGTGAATTACGCAGTCTATAATAAAGGGTTTGAATATAATGATGTGATAGATTGGTCAGTTATTTTTGTAGCTTTACCTTCTGCCTCTTTATTTTTGATTGTTAAATATTATTTAAAAAATTATAATAAATCAAAAATTAGTAGTTTAATTGTGGTTGCCAGCAATAGTTCGTTTGGTATATATTTAACTCATGTCTTTTTGTTCGATTATCTACAAAAAATCTCATTTATTAAAAATATATTAGCTTATAATACAATTATAGGGTGTATTGTAATGGTTTTAATAGCTTTTGTTTCTTTAACTATATTGTTTTATTTTTTAAGAAAGATATCTATTTGTCGGAAGTTTTTATAGTTAATATATTTTTTGATTAAAATGGCGATTAATGTGTTAGAATAGTTATTATGGTGATGTTATGATGTTTAAGAAAATTGAAAATAATATATTATTTATTATTATAGTTCTATGTTTGAGTATTGGAACTTTATTTACTGTTTTTGCTGAGGATGATTTTACGAGCTCTGAAATTATGCTTTTTAATGATAAAGATATAGATATAGATAACATAGAAAATATTGCTTTAAATAAAGTAATTATTGTTGGCGATTCAAGAATGGAGTTTTTATTAGATGATGAAGATGTGGTCAAACCGGTTAATTTTATTTTCGATGTAAAATCTGGTGCTGGGTTCGATTGGTTTCAAGAAACTGGCGAACCAAAGCTAAGAGAGATTTTGGATAATCGCGATTTTAAATATCATTATCATGTAGTTTTTAATCTTGGAGTTAATGATGTACAGTATAATAAAGGAAAAACAAAGGAAATTTTTGATAAATATATTGGTGAATATGAAAAGCTGATTTTAGAATATGATGATGTTGATTTTTATTTTCTTTCGATTAATCCGATTGATGAAGATTTACTTAATAAGTCACAACCATATAATATTAGGACTAATGATATGATTGAAAGATTAAATGAATATTTTGAAAATAAAGCTGATAATTCTAAGGATTTTGTCTACTGCGATTCTTATCATGCTTTAGATTTTGGAACAGATGATGGAATTCATTATAATTCCGAGACAAGTCAAAATATTATATATTATATTGCTAGAGATTGTATTAATTATTAATATTAACCGACACTAACGCCAAAAATATGGCGTTTTTATATACTAGGAATTTTTTAATATTTTTGTTATACTTATATATGGAATTGGTTGGTGGTAAATTTGCGAACATTAAATTCTTTGAAAAATGCTTTAGGAAACTTTGCAAATAGTATAGTTCTTAACTTATTAAAATTTGTATCAAGAATAATATTTGTTAAAGTTTTAAGTGAGGTTTATTTAGGTGTTAATGGACTGCTGTCTAATGTGCTTGGTATTTTAGCTTTAGCTGAACTAGGTGTTGGAACGGCTATTAATTATAGTTTATATAAACCTTTAGCTGAAAATGATATAGAAGAGTGTAAGAGCTTAATGAAGTTTTATCGTATGGCTTATCGCATAATAGCTTTAGTCGTACTGGCTTTTGGACTTATATTATTACCATTTTTACCATGGTTTATTAAAGATACATCGGGTATTGAAAATTTAAATATTATTTATTTGATTTTTTTGGCTAATATGGTTATTGGTTATTTATTTTCTTACAAGAGAACTTTAATAACTGCAGATCAAAAAAATTATAAAATAACTCCAATTTTAATTTTTTCTAATTTAGTAATGACTGTTGGCCAGATAATAATTTTATTGGTATTTAAAAATTATATTTTATATTTACTTGTTCAAACAGCATGCACAGTGTTAGAAAATGTTTTGGTTAATAGTTATGTTACTAAAGCATATCCATATTTAAAAGAAATCAATGAGGCTAAAAGCTTGGAGAAAAATGATCTTAAAGAAATTAAGACTAATATAAAAGCCTTGATGTTTCATAAGATTGGGAATTATGTGTTAACGGCTACTGATAATTTGGTGATTTCTAAGTTTATAGGAATTGTCACAGTTGGAATATATTCTAATTATGTTATGATTCATAGTGCGATTAGTAATTTTATTTATACTTTTGTGAGTAATTCAACAGCTTCTTTTGGTAATTTAATTGCTGAAGGTGACAAAGAAAAAAGATATAAAGTATTTACGGAAATGGACTTTATTACGTATTGTTTATATGGTGTATCAGCTGTTTGTTTACTATTTACTTTTAATCCTTTTATTGAGTTTGTATTTGGCTCTAAATTTGTATTACCATTTACAGTTGTGTTACTTATAATGATAAATTATTATTTAGTTGGACTAAATCAAGTTCCAATTATTATACAATCGGCAGCTGGTGTTTACAAATATGATAGACATGTTCCAATTATTGAAGCTGCCTTAAATCTTACTTTAAGTGTTGTTTTGGTTCAATTTATGGGGATTTCTGGCATTTTGCTTGGAACATTAATCAGTTATCTTTTACCACTAACTATTAAACCTTTTGTGGTGTTTAAACATGTACTTTATAAAGATATAAAACTTTATTTTAAATCATTTTTTAAACAATTGATAACTTTAATTGTATCAGGATTGATTGTCTTTTTGGCTTTGAATTTTATTCGTGTTAATGTATTATTACAAGTTGTTATAAACTTTATTTTATCTTTAGTTATTCCGACGGTAATTATAATTATTGTTTATAGAAAAACAGATGAGTTTAATAGTGCTAAAGGAAGATTTGTTTATTTATTTAATAAAATAAGAAAGAGAGCTTAGTATGAAGCATGCATATTTAATTATGGCTCATAATGAGCCTTATATTTTAGAAAGGTTAATTAAATTAATCGATGATGAACGCAATGATATATTTTTGCATATAGATAAAAAGTGGAAAGATTTTGACTTTACTTATTTTAAAGATATTGTAAAAAAAAGTCATCTTTATTTTACTGAAAGACTGGATGTCAGATGGGGAACTGATAAGCAAATTAAGTGCGAATTGCTTTTGTTTGAAATGGCTTCTAAGAATGGTAAATATGCATATTATCATTTGCTTTCCGGTGTTGATTTACCGCTTGTTAATCAAGATGAAATACATGATTTTTTTGATAAAAATTTGGGTAAAGAATTTGTTGTATTCGATAATCATGAAGCTATCAGTAAATCTGCATTAGAAAGAATCAGTTTGTATCACTTTCTAGTACCTTGGGCTAGATCTCGAAATCGTTTTAAGAAAAAATTTTTTGGAAAATTTCATTTTAAAAGTTTACATTTAATGAGAAAACTTAAGATTGATAGAACTAAAAATGAGAATATTCAATTTAGAAAAGGTGCTAATTGGATTAGCATTACTGATGACTTTGTTCGTTATATATTAGATAATGAAAAAAAGTATAAAAAATTTTTGAAATATAGTTTTTGTGCAGATGAATTATTTGTTCAGACGATTTTATATAATAGTGATTTCTATTCTAAAGTTTTTAGTAAACAAAATGATGATTATATTGGAATGAAACGATTAATTGATTGGAATAGGGGACAACCTTATACTTTTAGAGATGAAGATTATGATATGATTATTAATAGTGGATGTTTTTTCGCCAGAAAATTTTCTACTAGTATAGATAAAAAAATAATTGATAGAATATATGAAAAAGGAATGAAGAATCGTGGCTAAAGTGAGTGTTATTGTACCAGTTTATAATTCAGAAAAATATTTAAAAAGATGTTTAGACAGTTTAATAAATCAAACTTTAGAAGATCTTGAAATTATATTAGTTAATGATGGTTCAACTGATGACAGTAGAAATATTATTCTAAAGTATATGAATAGTGATAAACGTCTTAAATTAATTGATAAGGAAAATGGCGGGCAAGCTTCAGCACGTAATTTTGGACTTAGTCAGGCTAATGGTGAATATATTATCTTTATTGATAGTGATGACTATGTACAACTTAATTTATGTGAAAGATTGTATCAAACAATTTTAAATGGTTATGATATTGTTGTGACTGATTACTATATTATCGATGGTAATAATAAAGAATATTATAAAACTTCCAACCATGAAGAAGGGGTAATTTCATTAAAAGAGTATTTATTAACAGCGGTATGTCCTTGGAATAAAATTTATAAAAAGTCATTTCTAATTGATAATAACTTTAAATTTCCAGAAGGGATTATTTATGAAGATTATGCATCTATCCCAACGTTAGTTAATTATAATCCTAAAGTTTATTATTTGCCAGAAGCGTTTGTTAATTATATTCATACGGAAGTATCAACGATGAGAAGCGATAAGTATAAAACAAAATATGAAAATATTTTTGTAGCAACTAATTTTTTATATGAGCATCTATGTAATAGTGAGTATAAGGAAGAACTTGAGTATTTAATAAGTAATCACTTTTTATATTTGGGTTCACTTAATTTCTATCGTTTTAATAAATACGATCAGCTAGATAAAATTGCTGATTTTATGAAAGATAAGTTTCCTAAATGGAGTAAAAATAAATATGTAAAAAAAATGGATTTGAAAGCTAAAGTTTTGATGGGACTTTTTTACCATAAAAAATATAATGTCATTAAATTTATTCAAAAAATTAAGAGGTGAAAGTATGTTTAAAGAGATAACAAGAGATAAAGTTTTAAAAGTTTTAATAACGATTTTGCTTTTACAACTTCCTTTTTTAGATATGCTTAGGACAACAGCTTTTAAGGATATTGAAATATTTGGTATTGCTCTTATCGAACTTTTAAATATTGTTTTAATCGGTGTGTCACTGATTATTACTTTTACTAAAGTAAAACTGAGAGATGTTTTTAAATATATTGGTTTTATTATAATAGTCGGAATTTATATTGTTTTACATTATTTTAATATTATAAAATTTGATACAAATATTTTCCCAAAAGCTAGTTTTAATTTTGTAACTGAAACATTTTATATTTTGCGGGTATATGTTTTACCACTTACGCTTTTATATGTATTATTTTATAATAGAAAAATATTTAATAAAGAGTATTATTTTAAAATTGTAAAATGGTTAATCGGTATTATTTCCTTTAGCATAATTGCTTTAAATATTTTAAAACTTTCTTATATTTCTTATAGTGCGAAGCATGACCATGTACTTTATAATATTTTTGATTACTTTTTGTATCATGGTGATTATAAACAATTATCTTCAAGAGGATTTTTTGATTCAGCCAATGAACTTTCAGCAATGTTGTTTATGTTATTACCAATAAATATTTATTTACTTTATAAAGAAAACAAAAATTTTAATGTAGTATTATATGTTTGTCAGTATATTGCGATGGTTCTTTTAGGAACTAGAACGGCAGCTTATGGAGCTCTTTTGATTAGTGTTGTAGCTTTAGGAGTTTATGTGTTACTTGTTTGGTTAAAGGAGGAACAATCAAAAGAAAGATTTAACGTAAATTTTGTAGTATCTCTTTTAGCTTGTACAGCATTTTTAACTATTTCACCATTTATGTTTGGAAGAATGAATGATGGCACGCCTGATTTTTCAATTAAAGATCAAGCTGCATATACAGATTTGGAAAATGTCGATATTAAAGATTTAGATAAATTAATTGAAAAATATAAAAGTGAGTATTTGATTAATGATTCTTATTTAAAAATGTATCCTTTAAAAGGAGATACAGAGTTTTGGCTTGCAATAGCTAAACGTAATAAGGCTTTAAATAATGATAATCGCCGGATGAAGATAGATATTATAAATAGAATAGAAGAACGTAATGATAATCCGATGGATAAATGGCTTGGTATGGGATATACACTTAACTTTATGGATTTAGAGCGTGATTATGTCTATCAATATTATATCTTTGGTATTATTGGATTAGTTCTTTTGATTGGTCCGTATTTTGCTTTAATTATTTATTTGGCTATTAAGGGCTTTAGAAGCTTTAATAAGAATTTTAAATTTATTACAATATTAGGATGTATGAGTGTATTACTCGGCCTAGTGATTGCTTATTATTCTGGTCATGTGTTTGGCTGGGTTAGTCCAATGATGTATTTGGTGATGTTTTTGGCTTTATTAATATGCATTATCTATGATAATTGTGAGATTGAAAAAGCTCCAACTAGTAAAAAAGATAAGAAGAAGGTGAAAGCATGAAAAAGAAAATATTACTTTTTATAGCGATATTTAGTGTTGGTATAATCGTTACTTATCCGGCTTTTGCATCTTCTCATGCTTTAGATAGTTATTGCACTATTTATAATGGTTATAGAGAAACTGCCGATTGGTTTTTACAAAATGGTAGAGTGTTCAGTGCCCTTTTAATGTATTTTTATAATTTGGTTAATTTACCGGTTGATTCAATGAACTTTGTGACTATGTTTTTCTTTAATTTATTTTTAACACTGGCTATTTTGAAATTGTATTTAGTCTTTAGTAAAAATAGAGAAAATAAAGTGGTTCGAGTAATTTTATTAGTTAGCACTTTTATGTTATTTTATGGTTCACTTATAACAGAAGTTTTACTTTTAAATGAAGCGATGATTTTTGCTCTTGGCATTTTGTTAGTTGTTTTATCAGCTGATAGATTAGCTATCGGTGGGATTAAAAATGATATTATATCTTTGATATTGATGATTTTAGGAGTAACTTGCTATCAAGGTATTGCTTGTTATTTCTTCTTGATTTTACTATTAATACTCATGAGTTTAAAAACAGATGATAAAGAAAAAATGGTTAATTTATTTAAGAAAATAGGTATAGGAATGATCATATATGGAGTGTCATTTTTAACTTCTTTAGGAATAGTACAATTAGCTAATTCAGTTTTTGATACTGAAGCTTCTAAATTTGGAGAGTTTGATTTAATTGCAAATTTTGTTAAAGTATTTACAAATTTACTTCCGTCATCTTTGAAAAATTTGTTTGGATTTATAAATGTTAAATATTATTATATTTTAGTATTTATAATGCTAATATTAATAATTTATTTATTTATTAAAAGTGATAATAAGGTCATTAAGGGAATCCTTTTTGTTGGTGTTTTACTTTCAACAATTATAATGCCTTTTGTTCCAAATTTTGTAATGCCAATAGATAGTAATTATACGGCGTCAAGAATGGCTCTTACGCTTGGAATTTTACCTAGTGTTTTTACATTATATATTTTATTTAATTATGAAATTAATATTAAATGGCAATATGTTATTGGCGTGGTGGCACTATTATTTATACTGATATCTGTTTATAGTATTCATCAGAATTTAATGATCAATTTTAAACGATATA
Organism: Candidatus Coprosoma sp.; assembly: GCA_963928595.1. Lineage (GTDB taxonomy): Bacteria > Bacillota_I > Bacilli_A > RF39 > UBA660 > Coprosoma. The sequence continues at coordinate 11,700 of CAWVFK010000012.1, forward strand.
AACAGGATGTTTCATATATTAATTCTATTGTTCAAAGAATTGGATGGTATGAGGCTGAGTCAGATAAGACGGTAAAAACGATTTATTATGCTCCGGATACGGATGTTAGTTATTATTATAGTTTTGGTAATGCCAATGGAGCTAATATTAGACTACTTGCTGTAAATTGGGCTTTGGACTGTGCTTTCCCAGTTTATACTAGTGATCAATATGAATTTAAGCCAATGAGTGATGAAGATTATAATAAATATTTTAAGGGTAAGAATTATGATAAATTTGATAAAGAACAGTTAGTCTTTGATGATGATACTTTATATTTGCTTTTGTATTAGTTTTTAAATTGAAAATAAGGAGTTTTGTATGCGTTTATTTAAAAATAAAGTTTGGATATATGTTTTTGGACTGTTTGTTTTTACTTTAATTTTTAGTTTATTTATTCCAATGGGTGGTGATGATTGGGGTAATTATTTACAAAAAAGGCTTTCTTTTTTAGATATTATAAATATGGCAAGACATTTTTATTTAATTTGGGAGGGACGCTTTTTTAGTCGAATATGTTTGGCTTTGCTGGTTCCTCATGAGGTAATTTGGGCTTTTGTAAATGCTAGTGTGATGTCTTTATTATTTTATTTTATGTATAAGATATTAGGCATAAAAGAACAGTATTTACCTCTTTTACTTATGTGTATATTATTTGTTGATTTTGAAACATATGCTCAGGTTTATGTTTGGAGAACGGGGAATATAACGTATTTGATTCCAATGGTTTATGCTTTTGTTTTGATTTTTATTAGGCGGCAAAATTTATTGGATGTAGATACAAAAATTCATAAATATGATTATTTATTGCTCCCTTTTACGTTTATATTTAGTGTGTTTGTTGAAAATGTGACAATAGGTATTATTTTTATCTGTTTGTTAAATGTTATTGTATATTATTTAAAATCAAAAAAAATTGATGTACCAATGCTTTTGAATTTGATAGTAGCTATTATTGGCTTTTGCATTATGTATTTTAGTCCTGGCACACAGTTTAGAGCTAATTTCGAAGGTGAATTTAATTCATTATCAATTTTAGAAAAAATAATTTATAACATTCCTAATTTAATAAATTATACTTTTATTAAAAATTCATTTTTGACTTTTCTGTTTGTTTTGGTAATGAGTATTATTACTAAGAGAAATATTAAGAATAAACTGTTACAAGTTTTACTTTTATTCTTTATAATTATTCCAGCTGTATTGACTCTGTTTGTGAATGTTTTAGCTTATTTCTTTACATTACCTGATTTGTTACTTAAAGTTTTAAATTATAAAAATGTTTTTATTGATATATATTGGATAATATTTATATTTGTGTTTTTATTTTTAATTATATATTATTTAAAAGTAAATAAGGCTATTGTTTATTTTATTATTTTAGCAGTGGTGAGTAATGGAGCAATGATGTTTTCACCTGTATGGGGTGGCAGGACGGCTTGCTTTACAACCTTTATGCTTTATATGGCATTAGTTTTCATCATTTTAAAGTTAGATTTACAAATTTTTAATAATAAAAAGATTATTATGTTTATGCGTGGTATTTGTTTGCTATTTATGATTGTTTTTACACTTTATAGTGCATACATACATGATTTAAATATTGATAGAAATAAGTACATTAATTATCAAATAGAAAATAATGCTAAAGAATATGAAATTATTATTTTACCCGGTTATTATACTTGGAATTTAAATACTTGGGGTTCTGATGGAGATTTTGCGTATAATTTTAAAGCTGCTTATGGAATTAATAAAGAAGCACCACTTATTTATGTGTTTAGGGATGATGTGAAAATAAATATGGATAAATTAGATGTATCTAGCGATTTAAGAGGTTAAAATATTTTAATCTTTTTTTTCTTATGATATAATGAAAATAGAGTTAAATGGAGGTATACTTATGCCTAAAAAAAAAGTTATGTTTATATCTAGTACAGGTGGTCATTTAGAGGAACTGTTAAGATTAAAACCTTTGTTTGAAAATTATGATTATTCACTTGTGACAGAGAAAACGAAATCGAATTTAAGTTTAAAAAATAAATATCAAAATGTTTCGTTTTTAGTATATGGGACTAAGGATCATTTGTTTTCTTATTTATTTAAGTTTGCTTTTAATTGTTTTAAATCAATTGGACTTTATATTAAATATCGTCCAAAATATATTGTAACAACTGGAACTCATACAGCGGTACCCATGTGTTATATTGGAAAACTTTTTAGAAGTAAGATAATTTTTATTGAAACTTTTGCAAATAGAGAAACCAAAACTTTAGCTGGAAAACTTGTTTATCCAATTGCCGATAAATTTATTGTTCAATGGGAAGAGATGCTTAAACTTTATCCTAAGGCTGAATGTTGGGGGTGGATATTTTGATTTTCGTTACTTTAGGTACGCAAGATAAGAGCTTTAAAAGGCTTTTAGATGCAATTCAAAAACAGATTGATTTAGGAAATATAAAAGATAAAGTGGTTGTTCAAGCCGGATTTACAAAATATGAAAGCAAAGATATGACAATATTTGATTTAGTAAATCGTGATGAGTTTGATAAATATATGAATGATTGTGATTTACTTATTACTCATGGTGGAGTAGGGTCGATTGTTGGTGGACTTACTTATGGTAAAAAAGTTATTGCGGCAGCAAGACTTAAAGAATATAAAGAACATACCAACGATCATCAAGTTCAAATTATAGACGTTTTTTCTAAGGATGGATATATTTTAAAATTAGATGATTTTGATAAGTTGGATGAGGTTTTAAAGAGTGTAAAGAAATTTAAACCTAAAAAATTTATTAGTAATACTGATAAATTTATAGATAAATTAGAAAACTATATAGATAATCAATGAAGCCAGTGTTTTCTTGTAAAAAGTTTTGTTTAGTTATAATGTTTTTGAAATAGATGTTTACTTTGGAAAAGGATGTATGATATGAAAGAAAAACGTTTAGTTGGATTAGATCTGGTTAGAGTAATAGCTGTGGTGTTAGTTTTTTCGCTTCATTTTATGTTACGCAGTGGGTATTATAATACTGCTTATTATGGGATTGGTATGTTTTTTCTTACAATTTTTAATTGGCTTACTTTAACTTGTATTGGCTTATTTATGATTTTGACTGGTTTTTTTGGCAAAAAAATTAAACTAGATAGGAATTATTTCTTAAGATTATTAAAAATTATAATAAGTTATTTAATTATTTCAATTTTGTGTGTTTGTTTTCGTCTTTTCTATTTAAATGAGGATGTTAGTTTTGCGCAAGCCATATTATCTATTTTGGATTTTAGTGCGGACGGATATGCTTGGTATGTAGAAATGTATATTGGTTTATATCTATTAATTCCTTTTTTAAATTTAGTTTATGATAAGACTAAAAATAAAAAATATTTGATTATTATTTTCTTATTTTTAACAGCAATTCCTTCTGCTTTACGATTAGTAATACCGGAATGGGTTGGCCATGATATATTACCTAATCGGTGGCTTACATTATATCCAATGACATATTATTTTATTGGAAGATATTTACATGAGAACCCTTTAAAAATTTCTAATAAAAAGAAATTTGGAATAATGGCAATTTCATTATTTGTAGAGTCTATTTTGTGTTTTACTATATATCACGGAAAGACTTACCCTGGTGTGTGGTTTGGATTTAATGATGTTGGACACTTGAATATATTTACTGTGATTATTGCAACTATGATAGTTTCTGTTGGTGCATCATTAAAAATAAATAAGTTGGTATGGCAAAAAATTATATGTTCTATATCGTCAGTTACATTTGAAATGTATTTGATTTCTTGGATGGTTGATAATTTTATTTATGAAACTGTATTATTATCATTTGATGGGGTTTTAAATTACTTTATTAATTATTTTGTTTATGTTGGTTTGGTTTTTATTATTTCTTATATTATTGCTTTAATTATTAATAAAATTTCTTCTTTTATATGGTTAAAACTAAAAAAAGTATCTAATGATTTTTTTATAAATTTTGAGAAATGTATGAGGTGATATTTTGACTAAAGTTAGTATAATTGTTCCGGTATATAATGTATCTAATTATTTAGGAAAATGTTTGGAAAGCTTAGTTAATCAAAGCTTAAAAGATATTGAAATCATTGTAATTAACGATGGTTCAACCGATAATAGTTTAGAAATTGCGAGAGAATATGAAAAAAAATATTCTAATATTTTGACCGTTTATTCACAAAATAATGGCGGATTGAGTGATGCTCGTAATCATGGTTTAAAGTATGCAAAAGGTAAGTATATTGCATTTGTTGATAGTGACGATTATGTAAAAAAGGATATGTTTTTGAAATTATATAATTATGGTGTTAAAAATGATTTAGATGTTGTGGTTTCTGATACAATTGTAAAGGAGGATGCCTCTGAGTATATTTTAAATTCTAATTTAAACTATTCTGATGATGTGCTTAAGAATTATGTTATCGCTTATCCTATGGCATGTATAAGGTTAATAAAGGCATCTGTTTTAAAAAATTTTAAATTTAAAAAAGGTATTTTTTATGAAGATTTAGAAGCAATGCCGTCACTTGTTTTAAAAACATCTAAGATTGGTTTTATAAATTATGCTGGATATTATTATGTTCAGCATTCTGGCAGTATAATGAAACAAAAAAAATTCAATTCTAAATTGTTAGATATATTTGATGTTTTGGATACGAATAAGGTTAGACTTTTAAGTAAATATCTAGAAGAAGTGGAATATTTATATATTACTCATTTACTTAGAAGTGCAACTCTTAGATTTTTGGATTATAATAATTGTAATGAATTATTAGAACGTATTAGAAAAATTATGAAACAAGAATTTCCTAATTGGAAAAATAATCCTTATTATAAGCAATCAAGCTTTAAGTTAAAATTAATATGTCATTTTGCTTATAACGGTCATTATGGCTTTTTGAAATTTATGAAAAAGATTTTTAATAAATAGGTGATGGTATGGAAAAAATAGATTTTGTTATTTTATGGGTAGATGGTAGTGATAAGGAATGGTTAAACGAAAAAAATAAATATTCTAATGAAAAAATTGATGTTGTAAATGATGCTAAAAGATACCGTGATTATGATTTGTTAAAATATTGGTTTCGTGGAGTGGAGCAAAATGCACCTTGGGTAAATAAGATTCATTTAGTAACTTATGGTCATTTACCAAAGTGGTTAGATACCACGCATCCTAAGCTTAATATTGTTAATCATAAAGATTTTATCCCAGCTGAATATTTACCAACTTTTAATTCTCACACAATCGAACTTAATTTACATAGAATTAAGGAGTTAAATGATAAATTTGTATATTTTAATGATGATATGTTAATTCTCAATAAGTTAATGCCAGAGTATTTTTTTAAGAACGGTTTACCTCGTGATAGTTGGCAGGAAGATATTTTAGTTTTAGATAAAACTTCTGATTTGAACTTTTCTCATATTTTAGTAAATGTTTTGAAAGTTATAAATTCTAATTTTGATAAAAGACGAGCTATTAAATCAAATTTTTTCAAATGGTTTAATGTTAGATATGGTAAGGGTCTTATAAAAAATTTGTTGTTATTTAATTGGCGAAATATTCCAGGATTTTATAATTATCATATGCCATCAGCTTTTTTAAAAAGTACTTTTGAAGAAGTTTGGGAAAAAGAAGAAGATGTTTTAAGTAAATCTAGTATAACTAAATTTCGTGATGATAACGACATTAATCAATATGTAATGCGTTTGTGGCAAATTTATTCTGGTAACTTTTCTGTAATGGGGCATAAAGAATTTGGTAAAGTTTTTACTTTATCTGATGATAATGATGAACTTTTAGATTTTATAATTACATCAAAAAAGAAAATGGTTTGTATTAATGATGGAAATGTAAATGATTTTCAAAAAGTTAAACTTGAATTAATGGAAACTTTAGAAAAGAAATTTCCTGAAAAAAGTCGTTTTGAAAAGTAGGTGTCTATATGAAAAAAATATTGTTTTTACAAATAAAAGGCAATTCCTTAGGTGGTGTTTGGTTTGTAAATAAGTCTTTGGGTGAAGAATTTATAAGAAGAGGATATCATGCTGAAGTACTGGCTATTAGAAATAATCATCCAGGAATTGAAATTAAAGATACACCTTTAAAAACTAATGTTATAAATAAAAATGATTTATGGGAAATTGTTCATAGAAGAGATGTGCTAAAAGCCGGATTTAAAAAATTTTCTAACACATTAAAACAATATTTTAAAGATAAAAAGAAACTTGATGAAGATTATTTAAAAATGAAAGAATTTATTAAAAAATATAATCCTAATTATATTATTGCTTCACATTACCAAACTTTATTTGGGGTGCCTGATGAATATTTGTCTAAGGTAATATTTGTTCAGCATTCTTCTTTTAAATATTTGACTTCTGATAAATACGGAGTTAAAGTTTTAAAAAAATATAATGGCAAAATATTTAAAATGTGTTGGCTTTGTAAATCAACTATGAATATGGCTATAGATTTTGGATTTAAAAAAAATACATATATTTATAATCCTAATAAATTTACTACTAAAGAACAAGCTGATGTAGTTAATAATAAACGTATTGTGGTGATCACTAGAATTCATGCAGAAAAAAGAATCGATTTGATGATTTCGATGATCAACGATATTTTCTTAAATGGTAAATTTAAGGATTGGAAATTCGATATATATGGAACGGGCTCTTTTAATGAACATTCAAGAGAAATATTAAAACAGAGTAAACAAATAAATTTTATGGGTGTTACAGATAATCCTGAGAAAGAGTTATTAAAATCATCTTTAACATTAAATACATCTTTATATGAGGGATTTTCTTTAAGTATTATTGAGGGATATACTTGCGGTATTCCTGTAGTTTCTTTTAATTTTGGTGAAACAGTTTACGAACAAATTATTGATGGTAAAACGGGTTATGTGATAGAACAGGGAGATGTTGACACTTTCAAACTTAAAGTTATTGAACTTTTAAGTAATCCAAGACGTTTAAAAGAAATGTCTGATAATGCTAAAGAAAATTCTAAACAATTTGAAATTTCTAGGGTTACTGATGAATGGGAGAATTTATTTAAACAAATGGAGGAATAGTTATGCCAAAAGTTAGTATAGTAGTACCTGTTTATAATACAAAAAAATATTTAGAAAAATGTTTAGATAGCTTAGTTTATCAAACTTTAGATGATATTGAGATTATAGTTGTTAATGATGGTTCGCCTGATGAGAGTCAAAAAATTATAGATAGATATGTACAAGCTTATCCTAATAAAGTACAAGCTTATGTTAAAGAAAATGGTGGACTTAGTGATGCAAGAAATTTTGGTATTTCTAAGTGTAATGGTGAGTATATTGGTTTTGTTGATAGTGATGACTATGTGAATTTAGATATGTATCAAAATATGTATAATAAGGCTAAAGAACAAGATTTTGATATGGTTGTTTGTGATATTAGGTATGTGTATGAAAATGTTTCTAAGGAAGTGTCATCACAAGTTGATGAAGACATTAATGATTTAGATAAAATAAAGGCTCAGATGGTAAATATTTATCCAGCAGCTTGGAATAAAATTTATAAAAAGAAATTATTTGAGAATGGTGTTTTATTTAAAAAAGGTGTTTGGTATGAGGATGTTGAATTTTTGTATCGTTTATTTCCTTATATTAAAAGTATTGGTACTATAAAAAAAACGTTTGTTAATTATGTTCAAAGAGATGGAGCTATTACGCGAACTTTTGATGAGAGAGTATATAATTATATTGATAATTTTAATGGGATTGTCGAATTTTATAAAGCGAAAAGTTTTTACGACGAATATTATTCAGAACTTGAGTATAGTTATGTAAGATATTTATATATGACTTTTATCAAAACGGCTTGTAATTTTGATAAAAAGGAATATAAGAAAGCATGTAAATTGGCGAAAAAAAATGTCCTTGAAAAGTTTCCAAATTATAAACAAAATAAATATATTCATGGATTGTCAGGCTTTTATTTAAAACATTTTAATGCTATTACTCAAAAGATTGTTTATACTGTTTATAATTACAAAAATAAGAGGGAGAAATTATGATAGAAAAAGTAAAAAAGCATAAATGGAGTATTGCGTTTTTAGCGCTACTTTATATAATTTTAGTTTATTGCCATTTTCAAACTTTTATTATAAATGATGATTTACCTTATTCTTTATATTTTAGAGTAGATAATAGAGTTACTAATATTATTGGGATTATTAAAAATCAAGTGTTTGACTATTCACACATTAGCCCACGGGTTTTTATACATTTTATAGTGCAATTTTTATTGATATTTGAAAAAAATTTGTGGAGTATTTTAAACCCATTAGTGATTGTGGGAATTATTACCTTAATGAGTTATATTCTTTATGAAGTTACCAAGAAAAAAGTAAAATTTATTTATGTTATATTTTTTAGCACATTAATGTTTTTACTTTTATATAATTATAAATATTTGATTTATTGGGTTGCTGGATCAGTAAATTATGTTTGGGTATTTTTAGTTTATTTGTTAGTTGTTTTATATTATTTTAAAATTGGATTTTTAAAAAAGCCTGTCATTACCTTTTTTATTTCCTTAGTATTTTCATGCTTATGTGAGGCAACTTCAATTTTAATGATAATTTTACTTGTGTTTGATTTATTCCGTCAGCTTTATTTTGAAAAAGAAGATAAAAAAATTATTAGAAAATATGTATTGTATTTAATTGGAGCTTTTGTTGGATTTGCTTTTTTGATGTTGGCGCCTAGTAACTTGGGAAGAATGAACGGAAGTGATTCGTGGAGCAGTTTAAATTTATTTGAAAAATTGTGGCAATCATTACCAGTTATTTCTGAAAATGTATTTAGCTTGTTTGATATTTACAATTTATTTCCATGGATTTTATCAATTTCTATCATTTATTATTTGAAAGCCAATAAAAATATAAAATGGTTTATTTTGTTTGGCGTTTTGTTTGCTACATTATCATTTATTAGTGCTTGGTTTTGGTTGGCATTTGGTTTTTTATTATTATTTTATCAGAGTTACATTTTTGTGAAAAATAAAGATTTAAAACTGATTGGAATTTTACTTGGAGGATATGCTGTAACTTATTCACTTGCGATTACACCTGAGTATGAAGCTTGCAGAACAGCTTTTCATTTACTTTTAATAATTGGTATGTGTATTATATATAATTTTACTTATAATAATGAATTAACTATGTTAATTAAATCTGTGTTGATTATTGGTTTGGTTTTAAGTGTTTTATTTGAGATAATCATTTATACTTATATTGGTATAGTTAAAAGAGATAGAGAAAAATATTTAAATGATGTTTTAGAAGGAAAGACGAATGTGTTGAAAGTGAAGGAGATTAAAGCACCTTTTGATAAATTTCATATCGATCCAAATAGTCCTGCTAATAAGGAGTATTGGGCATATGCGGCATTTGAAGATTATTATCATTTACCGGAAAATGTGAAAATAGAAATAGTAAAGTAGGAGATGAATATGAAGAAATTAAAGAAGTATTTAAGTAATATTAAAAAAAGTAAATTTTGGGAGAATAAATACTTTCCCTATGTGATGATTTTTGTATTTGCTGTTTTATTATTGTTGCCTTCTATTAATGGAAAATTTCATTTAGGCGATGATTCACTTTTCCATATGGCTAATATTAAGGTGTCTGCTGATAATCTTCCGTTTTCTGTTTTTAGTAAAATTCTTCCAGATTTAGCAAATAATTTTGGCTTTGGAGTAGGAATATTTTATCCACCACTCCCACACATTGTCGGAGCTTTTATATATAAAATTATTAATGTATTTGGTATGGGAGTGGTGACAGCAGAAACAATTTTACATTTTTTGATATTTTTTACTTCTGGAATTACGATGTATTGGCTTGGAAAAGAAGTATTTAAAGATGATAAAAAGGGCTTGTTTGCGGCACTTTTCTATATTACTTACAATTATTTCTTTGTCGATGTTATTGTTAGAGATGCTTTAAATGAATCTTTTATGTTTGTTTTTATGCCTCTTGTGTTTTTAGGACTTTATTATTTGTTTAATAATCATGATGTTAAAAGATTTTATTTATTTTTTGTAATTGGCTATATTGGATTAATGTATTCTCATTTAGTAATGTCGGTATGGTTTACCATTTTCTTACTTTTGTTTTTACTATTTTATGTTAAAGAAATTTTTAAAAAAAAGAATTTTTGGCATTTATGTTTAGCAGCATTAATGATATTAATATTTACTTCCACATTTATAGTTCCAATGATGGAACATAAATTATCAGGGATTGATTATGTATCATTTATAGAGAGAAAATGGACTTACGATAGTGTTTGGACAATGCCTTGGCATGGTTTCTTTCTCAATTATTCTTATGCGACTGGTAGTGGAGTTGATGCTGGTGTTATATATAGCAATTTAAATTTTATTGTAATTATCTTTTTTGCTTTGGCTTTAATTAGAATTTTACAAAAGAAAACAGATAAAACGTTATGCCGTTTTTTATTAGCTGTTGCTAGTTTTGGTATCTTTGGTATCATTTTAAATACTTTTAAAAGTTTTTGGTTATATGTTCCTAGTTTGCTTTTAAGTATTCAATTTCCTTGGCGGCTTTCCCAATTTGTTGGCTTCGGTTTTGCTTTAGTAGCAGCTGAAGGATTAACTACTTATTTAAATCTTTTTAAGGCAAAATTTATAAATGTTGCTTTGATAATTCTTTTGGCCTTTTTGGGTGCTTTTGTTGTTATAAACAATAACAAAACAACATTTTCTAAGGATTTTGATTTAAGTGATTTATTAACGTACGGATCTACTCGTGAACATTTTCCGGCAAAGATATATGAAAACATAGATGATTTTTGGAACAAGAAATATAAGATAACAATTTTGGATGGTGATGCCAATGTGAATATTCTAGCTGATGATACTCCTTATATGAAGTTTGAAGTTAAAAATATTGATGATACAGTAAAACTAGAATTACCTAGGATATATTATTTAGGGTATGAAATAACAGATGAAGATGGTAATGTGATGAATTATGAGTGTAATGATCCGGGTTATGTATCTGTAAATATTGATAAAGAGGGAATATATGAAGTTAGTTACACTGGTACTACAGCTTATAAAATTGCTTTTGTGATTAAAATAGTGATGTTATTTGCAATAGTTTGTTATTTAATTTATTATAGGACAACAAAGCTTAGAGATTGAGGGATAATATGTATAAATATTTTTCGGTGTTTTGTATATTTTTGTTTTTGATAATTATTGTTTTAGCAATATATAAAAGACACAATAAAACTGGTGATACTTTTTTGACTTTCATAGAAAAGCACTATAAGATTCTGCTTTTTGTAATTATAGTTATATTTTTATTTACTAGGTTGTATGAACTAGCTTTTATACCTAGTTCTTTACAAATTGATGAGGCAGCATTAGCTTATAATGCATTTAATATTGCTAATTATGGAGTGGATAGATATACTAATTTATATCCCATTTATTTTTTAAATTTTTATAGTGGTCAAAGTCCAATGTATCCTTATTTGGCAGCAATTTTGATTAAGATATTTGGTTATAGTTTATTTGTTGTTAGAATACCTGCTGTTTTCTTTGGATTATTAACTTTAGTGTTTGGATTTTTAATTGGAAAAGAATTGAAAGGAAATGGATTTGGAGTTTTATTAGCTTTTATAATTACTATTTGTCCTGTGTTTATTATGACTTCTAGATGGGCACTTGATTGTTATTTAATGTTAGGATTATTTACTGTTTCTATATATGTTTTACTGAGAGCTATTAGGAGTGGTAAAATTTGGTTGTTTGTTTTAAGTGGTGTAATGTTCGGGTTGACTTTATATACTTATGCTCTTTCTTATTTGATTGTTCCCGTCATATTATTAGGAGTTTTGATATATTTAATTTATTTAAAGAAGGTTACATTTAAACAATTTATGGCAGTAGCTTTGCCTTTGTTAATAATTGCTTTGCCATTAATTTTAAATGTTCTGGTTCAATGTGGTATTATAGGGGAATTTCAGACAAGATTTTTTACAATTAAAAGAATGGATAGAGATGGAGTAGGTGAAATTTCTTTATCTAATGTTTGGACTAATTTAACTAATATAGGTAATTATTTTATAAATGAGCCGATTAATAATACAAAAAATATTTATGGCACTTTATACATTTTTTCAATTCCTTTGGTAATATTAGGATTTGTTTTATTTGCTTATAATACTTTTAAATGTATTAAAGAACGTATATTTAGTACAGAGGCTTATCTTTTTGTAATTTTTATATGTTATTTTCTGACTTTATTGTTTGTCCTTTATAGTACTACCATTTTGTGGAGAAGTAATGCAATCTTTCTTTGTTATGCTATTTTTTTAGCATATGGACTTTATTTTGCAGGAAGTCATTTAAAAGATGTTTTAAAAATAGTGCTTTTGGTTTATTTAATTTCTTTTATTAGCTTTATGTATTATTATTTTAATATTTTTAATAGTAAAGAAAATCCTTCTAAAGAAGTAAATTATGTTAGAGCTTTGGAGGATGCTGATAAAAAAGAAAAGGAAATTTATTCTATTAACTTAGATGTTTTGCAATGGACTAATGTTTGGGGTGGACTTGGATTGAAGACTAAACCTTGGTTTTATAAAGAGTATGCAGAGTGTTTTGATAAAATTTGCTTTTTTGTTCCGAATGAAAATTATGAAGATAAAATTTATATTGTGCTTGAGAAAAGAGCAACGCGTTTATTAGATGATGGTTTTACATGCAAAAAATACGGAACTATTTATGAATGCTATAAAGAATAGTTTATAAATGGTGTTAATATGTGATAGAATAATATGTGTGAGGTGTGTATTATGAAAAAGATTTCTTTAGTAGTTCCTTGTTATAATGAACAAGAAGTTATTAATTTATTTTATGAGGAAATTCAAAAGGTAAAAAAAGATTTTAACAAAGTAAATTTTGAAATTATATTTGTGAATGACGGAAGTAGTGATAATACTCTTGATTTAATGCGTGAACTTTCTAAGAATGATGACGTTAGATATATTTCTTTTTCACGAAATTTTGGTAAAGAGGCAGCTATGTATGCAGGATTAGAAGCATCTACTGGTGATTATGTAGCAATTATGGATGCGGATTTACAAGATCCTCCAGCTTTGCTTAAAGAAATGTATGAAATATTAGAATCTGGAGAATATGATAGTGTAGCTACTAGAAGAGTTTCACGTAAAGGGGAGCCAGTTATCAGGAGTTTTTTTGCTAGACTTTACTACAAATTAATTAATAAAATTTCAAAAACGGAGATTGTTGATGGCGCTCGAGATTTTAGGTTGATGACAAGACAAATGGTGAATTCGGTATTATCTTTGAAGGAGTATAATAGATTTTCTAAAGGTATTTTTTCTTGGGTTGGCTATAGGACTAAGTGGTTAGAATATGAAAATATCGAAAGAGCTGCTGGTACGACAAAATGGTCGTTCTTTAAATTATTTCTTTATTCACTTGAAAGTATTGTGGCTTTTTCAACAGTTCCACTTTCTATTGCTTCTGTTTTTGGTATTATATTTTGTCTTATAGCTTTTCTTATAATTGTGTTTGTTATTATTAGAACATTAGTATATGGTGATCCTACAAGTGGTTGGCCAAGTATGGTTTGTATTATGTTTTTTATCGGAGGAATTCAATTACTTTGTACAGGTATTATAGGACAATATTTATCAAAAACTTATTTAGAAGTTAAAAAAAGACCTATATATATAGTGGCTGAGACAGAGAAGTCTAAAAAATAGGTGGTTTATAAATTGATTTTTTAAGGTGAGAAGGTGAATGTAATGGAAAGAAAAAGAGTTATTGATTTAGATTTGATCAGAGTTTTAGCAATTTTCTTTGTATTTTCTGTTCACTTTTTTTTAAATAGCGATTTTTACCAGCTTAGTCTTAACAGTATTGGAACTTTTGCGTTAAGCGGTTTTAGATGGTTATTTTTTACGTGTATTGGTTTATTTTTATTATTAACAGGCTATTTAAATGAAAATACAAAATTAAACAGAAATTATATTTATAAACTTTTTAGAATATTAATTAGTTATTTTATAATTGGTATTTTATGCCTTGTTTTTAAAAAGTTTTATTTAAATGAGGATATAACTATTATTAGAGGCGTCATAAATTTATTTAATTTTTCGGCAAATGATTATGCTTGGTATGTTGAAATGTACGTTGGCTTGTTTTTAGTAATACCATTTTTGAATATTTTATATAATAATTTAAAAACGAAAGAAAATAAAATCAAATTACTTGCGGTATTATTATTTATTTTTTCTCTAACAAGTACTCTTAAATTTTTTTATCCTACGCGTTTTACAATTAATGCTTTTTCTGATTATTGGATAGCGGGGTATCCTATTTTATATTTCTTTTTAGGAAAATATTTACGTGAATTTCCACTTAAATTGTCAAAAAAGAAAATGTTTATAATTTTAGTTCTTACATTAATTGTTCAGACTGGATTGATTTTCATTTTTAATTTTAATAAGACTTTTCCTATCGATATATTTAGCGGTTATATTGGAGGGTATTATAATTTATTTACTATTTTGGAAGTAATAATGCTTTTTAGTTTAATAAAAGGATGCAGATTAAAAAATAAATTGTTAATTAAGGGAGTTACTTGTGTTTCACTAGTTTCATTTGAAATGTATTTAATATCTGATATTGTCGATAAATTTTATTATTTAAATGCTGGATTACAATTTGGTAATATAGTTAATTATTTGATTAATTATTTAATTTCTGTAATGGTTGTGTTTATTTCGTCCTTTGTTTTAGCTTTTGCGATTAACAAAGTGAGTGGTTTTTGTTGGGAAAAATTTAAAATAATATATAATCATGTTTGCGATTTTTTTGAAAAAAATTTTGAAAAAATACAAAGTAATATAATTAAATAATTTGCTTATCGAAAAAGAGGGATTTGTCCCTCTTAATTTTCTGCTTCTTCTAACATGTTTGTAATAAATATTCCATAACCTTTTTGGGGGTTATTAATAACGACGTGAGTGACAGCACCTATAATATTGTCTCCTTGAATAATAGGGGAACCACTCATTCCTTGAATGATACCACCGGTTTTATTTAATAATTCTTTATCAGTTATTTCAAATACAAAGTTTTTATTCTTTTGTTTTTTAGAATTAATTTCAGTAATGTTTATTTCATATTCTTTGATGTCGGTTCCATCTAATACTGTTAGAATTTTGGCTTTTCCTTTTTTTATTTCATTTGGTTTGGCCACATTATAGGTTTTACTACTATCAATATTTGCGGTATATTCTCCAAATATTCCCTGTGTTGTGTTTTCTTCTACTTCACCTGTTGTATCAGATTTATCATATTCTGCTCTTTTTTCACCTGGTGATCCATCAGTACTAGGAAATACACCTGTAACTTTAGATGAGAAAATAGTACCATCTTTTATTTCAAAAATTTTACCGGTTGTTTGCTCCTGTATTTCGTGACCTAAGGCGCCAAATTTTTTAGTATTTGGATCAATAAAGGTTAATGTACCAATACCAGTAATACTGTCTTTGACATAAAGACCGGTTTTGTAAATGCCTTTGTTATCTTTATATAAATTTAGTGTTGTTTCATTTTCTTTATTGTTGCGGGAATATGTTATTGTAATTTCTTGATCTTTTATTTTGTTTATTTGTGTGGCCATGTCTTCAATAGTGGAAATTTTATTACCATTGATTTTTTCGATAACGTCTCCCGTTTTTAAACCGGCTTGTTCAGCAGGAGATGTATCGTTTACTTCATATGTTCCAACAATTAAAACACCTTTTGAATTTAATGATATACCAATATTTTGTCCTCCAACAATAATTCTATCTGAATAGGCAAGGGCATTTGTTGGTATAATAAAAAGGAATAGTAGAAGCAGGAAGATTGATTTTTTAAATTTTTTAAAAAGCAAATAATCATCTCCTAAAAAATCAGACTACATTATTATTATGGAATGAAGAATGATAAATAGAAGTAGTATTTTATGGAAAATCTTTTTTTAAGTTTTAAAATGTGATAATATATTTATGGTGATTTTAAAAATGTTGAGAGTATGTGAAGAAAATTTTATTTTTTATGTCACCAACACAAAATATTTTGATGTTTTGTGTTATTTTGTCGTGTTTCTTTTAATTATTTTGATTTTTTTAGTAAAAAATGACAAAATTATGAACAAATTAAAAAATAACAATTGGTCAAAAGTTATAATTGTTATGGCATCAGGTTTGTTTGTTGGCTTTTTAATTTTTCTATTTCTTTGGCTTTTAAATGCTGATGCATTTGAAGGATGTACGACTAAGTATAATATGAATTTATATTTTAAGATAGAAAATATTTTAAATCAACAAGTAAAAAAAATAAAAGACAAAAAACTAATTATTGTTGGTGATTCTAGAATGGAACTTATCAAAAAAGATAAAGAAATAAATATACCGTTTAATTTTAAATTTGTAGCCAAAAGTGGTATGAAAATCGCTTGGCTTAAAGATAAGGCTTTGGATGAGGTAAATAATATTATAGATAATAATAAATATAATTATGATATTGTTGTTAATATGGGAGTTAATGATTTAAATGATGATAAATATGATGGCGCAGATATAGCTGATGAATATTTTGATATTTATTTAAAATTAGCTAAAGATCATCCTAGCATCAATTTATACTTATTGTCAGTTAATCCAATAGACGAAAAGAAAATTAATAAATATTGGACTAATAATAGAACAACTAGTGAAATTAGAACTTTTAATAAAACGATTCAAGCAAGACTTAAAGAAGAAAATATGGATAATATGTTTTATTGTGATTCATATCATGATTTAAAATTTGAGACAAATGATGGTTTGCATTATACTCGAAACACTAATAGAAAGATTATAGATTATATTGCTAATAAATGTGTACAATTTTAAAGCGTCTACTTAAATTATAAGTAAACGCTTTTTATACATAGACAAATAAACCAGCGATGAAAAATGCAATTATTCCGATAAGCATAATCCATACAGCAATTTTTTGAACTTTAGGATTCACGATTATCACCTCTTAAT
The DNA here is from genome assembly GCA_963928595.1 of Candidatus Coprosoma sp. Classification (GTDB taxonomy): domain Bacteria; phylum Bacillota_I; class Bacilli_A; order RF39; family UBA660; genus Coprosoma. Next base: position 28,919 of record CAWVFK010000012.1, read on the forward strand.
AATTATATACTATTTTTAAAATTTTTGGAATATTTTTTAATCAAAAGAGTATAATTTGATGAGGGATAAATATGAAAAAATATATGGACAAGTTAAAAAGTAATATTCGTATTAACAAAAATTTATTTGTATTTTTAGTAGTTATCATTGCGGTGGGAGTTGCAGCTGGTAGTGTTTTTGTTACATTATTAAATGATTCAGACAAAGTTATGGTAAGCGATTATTTAAATAATTTTTTGAATAATTTAAAGACTGATAATTTGAATTATAGTGGAACACTTATTAATACAATTATATTTACTTTAGGTGCTGCGTTACTTATATGGCTTCTTGGTATATCAGTTATTGGATTTATTTTAATTTTGCTATTTTTGTTTATCAAGGCATTTTCTTTAGGTTTTTCAATAGGTAGTATTATTATTAATTTTAACTTTAAAGGTATTCTACTTGCTGGTGCATATATAGTTCCACATCATATAATAAATATGATGATATATCTTTTGATTTCTTCTTATGCTTTGGTTTTATCATATAGGCTAATAAATAGTTTTACTAAGAAACAGACTTTTGAATTTAAAAGTGTATTTAATAGATATTTATTTATATTGGGCTTTTCGTTAGTAGTATTATTAATAAGTGTTTTATATGAAGTTTATGGCGCGCCAGAGTTAATCAAGCTTATTGTCTCCATTTTCAATTAAATATAGCCAAAAAGCTATATTTTTTGTATAATAGTTATGGAAAAGAAGTGATATTATGCCAAAAGTTGTTGTAGGAATGAGTGGTGGAGTAGATAGTAGTGTAGCGGCTATTTTACTCCAGAAACAGGGTTATGAAGTAATTGGATTATTTATGCGTAACTGGGATAGTACAATAAATAATGATTTCTTAGGTAATCCAAATGATTTAAATGATATATGCCCGCAAGAAAAAGATTATAATGATGCTTTAAAGGTTTGTAATAAATTAGGTATTCCCTTAAAAAGAGTCGATTTTGTTAAAGAATATTGGGATTATGTTTTCACTTATTTTTTAGATGAATTAAAAAAAGGTAGAACTCCTAATCCAGATGTGATGTGTAATAAATATATAAAGTTTGATATGTTTGCAAAAGAAGCAATTAAATTAGGGGCCGATTATATTGCAACTGGTCATTATGCAAGATTAATTGATGGTAAGCTTTATAAAGGCTTAGATAAAAATAAAGATCAAACTTATTTCTTATCACAAGTTTCTAAGAAACAATTAGAAAATGTTTTATTTCCAGTAGGGGAGTTACAAAAAAGCGAAGTTAGAAAAATAGCCCATGAATATGATTTGATTACGGCTGATAAAAAGGATTCTACAGGTATCTGCTTCATAGGTGAACGTAATTTTAAACAATTTTTAGAAAACTATTTACCTAATAATCCTGGTGATATTGTCAATATTGATACTGGTGAAGTTTTGGGCAAACATACAGGTTTAATGTATTATACAATTGGTCAAAGACGTGGACTTAATATTGGTGGGACCAAGGAAAGAATGTTTGTATGTAAAAAGGATTTAGATAAAAACATTTTATATGTGGCTATTGGTGATGAAAACAAGTATTTAATGAGTTATGCTTGTGAGATTGAAGATGTTAATTTATTAGACGAATTACCTGAAAAATGTATGGCAAAATTTAGATATCGACAAGAAGATAATGAAGTTTATACTAAAAAACTTGAAAATGGAAATATTTTAGTAAAATATCCACAAGGAGTAAAAGCTGTTACAGAAGGACAAGCTTGTGTATTTTATAATGGTGAAGAATGTTTAGGTGGCGGCATTATTAAAACTGTATATAAGGAGAAAAAATAAATTGTGATTAATATGATAAAAGATTTAATAAGAAAATATAAATTTATTATTTTATATGGTATATTCGGTGTTTTAACTACTGCTATCAATATTGGCGTTTATGGAGCATTATATAATGGTTTAGGTGTTTCAAATGTTATCAGTAATGTTATCGCTTGGGTTATATCTGTACTATTTGCTTTTATAACTAATAAGTTATGGGTATTTGAAAGTAAAAGTTTTAATTTTAAACTATTTCTGACAGAATTAGGTAGTTTTACTGTTTGTAGGGTAGCAACTGGAGTTTTAGATTTAGGAATAATGTTTGTTGGTGTAGATTTATTAAATGGCCCAGCCATTATTCTAAAAGTTGCATCTAATATTATAGTTATTATTTTAAATTATGTAATGAGTAAGATATTTGTATTTAAAAAGAAATAAGTCCATATTTTGGGCTTTTTTTGACCGAATATTGACCGAATAATTGAAATTATTTTTGAAATAGTATAAAATATTTTTATATACTTTTAACTTAAAATGTATATAATATGGAGGTTTGTTTTATGTTTGTTTTATTTGTTTTCTTTATTCCGAGTATAATTGGGGTTAGAATTAATAATTATTTTAATAAAGATTTAAAATTTAAAAATATTATTTATAATTATACTACTTTGTTATTTTTCTCTTTTATTGTAAATATTTTAATTATGTATAATGTTTTTGGAATAAAAGAAGATATATTTAAAGTATTTGATTCAGATATAATATTGTTTATGCAAATGGCTATTATCTCATTTATAGTTAATGTTATTTTAGTATTTATTGGCTTAGTTATTCAAAAAAATGTTGATTTTAAAATAGAGGTTGAAAAAAATGAAACTAAAGCTAAAACAGTTTCTGATAATAGTAAGAAAGTTTCTGCAAAAACTATTAAAGATACTAAAAAAGCTAGGAAAACTACTTCTAAAACTGTTAAAAAAGATAAAGATAAGTAGTTTATTAACTTTTGTTTTTTTCACTTTAGCGCTAATAATATACTATGTAACAAATTATATAAATGAATCTTTTTCGAATATTACAGTAGATCAATTATTATATAGTTTGCAAGCAGCTGAGGGTACGAGTTCAACTATTATTACTGATGGTGCCCTTTATGTATTAAAACATGCTTGGCCTATTTATTTGATTATTTTAATTATTATAGTTGTTTCGAAATTATTTATTAAACATAAAACTTATTTAAAAATAGTATTTAGGAATAAAGAATTTAAATTTAGCCTATTTCCTATTTCTAGATTAATTCGTGTTTTAGTTTCTTTTATACTTTTACTTTTAAGTTTAGATTATGTTTATATAGAATTTAATTTAGATAATTACTTTGATACAAATAGAAAAACAAATCTTTTTAGTACTTATTATATGGATCCTAAAAATATTAAAGTAACTGCTCCAAATGATAAGAAAAATTTAATTTATATTTATGTTGAGTCTTTAGAAACTAGTATGTTTTCAAATAAAAACGGTGGTAATTTTGAGAAATCAGTAATACCTAATTTAGAAAAAATAGCTAAAAATAATGTGAACTTTAGTATGAATAATAAACTTGGGGGAGCATATAGTGCTTATGGATCTACTTGGACAGTGGCAGCCATGGTGGCTTCTAGCTCTGGAGTTCCTTTAAAATTACCTATAGATGGTAATTTATATTCTGGATATGGTTCATTTTTGCCAGGTGTATATTCCTTAGGTGAAATATTAGAAGATAATGGATATAAAAATTATCTAATGATAGGATCTGATGCAAATTTTGGTGGTAGAAAAGATTATTTTACATACCATGGTGATTATGAAATAAAAGACTATAATTATGCGAAAGAAAAAGAATATATAGATGATGATTATTATGTTTGGTGGGGTTATGAAGATAGTAAATTATTTGATTTTGCTAAAGATGAATTAACACAAATTTCAGCAAGTGATGAGCCATTTAATTTTACTATGCTTACCTCTGATACTCACTTTACAGATGGATATGTCGAAGATACTTGTGATACTCCATATGATTATAAGTATCTAAATGCATATCATTGTACCGATAGTATAATAGGGGAGTTTATGGATTGGTTAAAGCAGCAGGATTTTTATAAATATACAGTTGTTGTAATTACTGGTGATCATTTATCTATGCAGGCTAACATATCTACAATGTTCGATAATAATAAATATGAAAGAAGTGTTTATAACACTTATATAAACTCACAAGTAAAACCTATAAATAGTAAAAATAGAATATTTACGACATTAGATTATTTCCCAACTACGCTGGCTGCGTTAGGATTTGATATAGATGGTAATAGGCTTGGTCTTGGAACTAATTTATTTTCATCTAGAAAGACGCTTGCTGAAGAATTGGGTGGTTTAGATAAATTAGATGATGAATTGTCTAAAAATTCTCAATATTATAATAATCAGTTATTAGGTAATAGTTATAAAAAATTAAAAGAAGCTGTTGCTTCTGATTAAACATTGTTCATTTTAAATGAACAATGTTTTTGTTTAAATAATAGGGAAGGGTGTTACTTAAACTTTATTATATATTTGTGAAATATAGAACATATATTCTTTTTGACATAATTTTACATTTTGCTTGACTTTAGTAGGGGAGTTGGGTTAAAATGTAATAGTAGGAGGGTTACAGACTTATGGAAAGATTAAATGACATTTTAAGAGAACTTGGGATTTCTAAAGTGAAGTTAGCTAAGTGTTTAGGGGTTTCTAGACAAATGATTTATAATTATTTGGAACTTGATGATATTAATAAATGGCCAAAGGATAAAAAAGTTATTTTATTAAATATTCTTGGCATTAAATCTGCTGATGAACTTGATAATATTAAAGTTGATACAGATTATATTATGGACGTAGAAACTAGAATTAATAGTCTGTTTGAAAACACTAATAAAAGTGAACTTGGTGAAAGTAATGTTATTTTCTCTGGTTTAGATGAAAAAAGAAAAGAACTTTTACATAATATTGTCGATGAATTAAAAGAACGTCTAGAAGACGAAAAAGATGAAGAAGGATATAATTCTATTTTATATTTGTATCATTATTTACAGTCAATGGAAGGCATGAAAGAACTTAAATACATTTTGGCTTATGTATCTAAGGTTGGTGGTTATACTAAACCATATGAATTCGTATATGATGAAACAGAACAATTTGTTTTTGAAAGTATTTTATTCTCAGCATTTAATTTATATCATGCAGGAACTTCTAGTAAAGCTAGAATAGCTGAAACTCATAAACGTTTTGTGGCACAAATAGAACATAAATTAGAAGATAAAATGAGTAGAACTTTAGAGATTAATTCAGCCAAAGTACAAGCTATGAAAGAACTTGGTTATACAGAGGTCAATGATGAAAATGTAGCCGAAATACTATATAAAATAGATGAAATTCAAGCTCGTAAAGCTAGAAATAATTAAATCCGATAATATATATTATGTTAACTTGTATATAAAAGAAAATTTGAGTAGTATTTATGATTTTGATTAATACTACTCTTTTATTTAATAATTTAAGGGGTGTGTTTTTGTTTATGCTTTTTGTTTTAATAATTGTTTTTTTGATGATTGTTGTATTTTTTGCAATTATTTCCCGTTTTGGTAATACTACTACCAATAATATAGAAATTGAAGATTCATCATCTACTGTTAATTATATACCAAAAAAGTTTCTATCCAATAATGAATACAATTTTTTAACTAAATTTATCGATTTAGAGAATGAATTACATGTTAATATTGTTCCACAAATGAATTTAGCTTCAGTTATTGAAAAAGTATCTACTAGTAGATTTAATACTGAACTATTTAGAAATATTGATTTTGGTATTTTTAACTCAGATTATAGTAAACTACTTTTATTAATTGAACTTAATGATGAGTCACATGATAATTATCATAGAAAAAAGCGTGATATTAAAGTTCACGATATCTGTAATAAAGCGGGTATTAAGTTAATTACATTTTATACAAAATATTCTAATGAAAAAGAGTATGTAAAGAGTAGAATAATTAAAGAATTAAATATAGCTTCTAATAATAATTAACTACTCCCCTACCCTTATTTTATAAGGTTTAATAGCTTAACATGTGATTTACGTACATAAATAATATTCCGATTAGAAAACTGAATATAGTTTTCTTTTTTTCTTTATATTGTAAAGCGGCTGGTAGTAATTCAATTATAGAAATATAGGTCATAATACCGGCTATAATAGCAAATAAGGCCCCCATAATAGTATTATTAATAATTGGTTTTAGAAAGAAAAATGCTAATACAGCGCCTAAGGGTTCTGACATACCCGATATAAAGGTTAAACCAATAGCTTTTTTCTTATTTTTAGTCGCATAATATACAGGCATAGCAATGCTTATTCCTTCGGGAATATTATGCATAGCGATGGCAATAGTAATAGATATACCTAATTTAATATTTGTTTCAGATGAAATATAGGTCGCAATACCTTCTGGAATGTTGTGAATGATAATGGCTATCATAGTGAAGATACCTAGTTTATATAATTTGCTATTTTGATCTAATTTGCTAGGTAATATTTTATCAATAAATAAAGGAATGATTAGGCCAATTGTGATAAATAGAGCAAGACTAAAAAATATGGAATCTTTAGTTGTTGAGCTAAACATGGTTAAGCTTTCAGGGATTAAATCAAAAATAGATACACTAAGCATTACTCCTGATGCGAAGGCTAAAGCGCATTTAATAATGTTATTTTTATTTCCTTTTATGAATATAAAGAAAGATCCTAATAAAGTTGATAATCCAGCAATTAAGCATAATAAAAAAGGTAATATTTCTCTCATACTCCTCACCTATTTTAAATGTATGAAAAAAAGTATGAATTTATCATACTTTAAACGCCAAATATTTTTAAAAATAAACCAGTTATTACACTTATTAAATATAGAATACTGACAATTTTTAGGTTTTCTTTGATGTCTGGGTTTGATTTGAATAAAACTAATAGTGCTACACCACTACCCGCTAAAAGTCCAGCTAAAGCGGAAGAAAGTGGTAGAATATTAGTTATATATAATTCAGTTAAGATTATACTTGAACCACAATTTGGAATTAAACCTATAAGTCCAGCAATAAATGGTGTAAAGAAATTTGTTTTATCAAAAATGTGTTTAATATTATCTTCACCAATATAATGGAAAGCGGCATTTAATATAAAGGTAATTATAAATATAAATACTAAAGTTTTTAATGTGTGTTTTATAGCTGGTATAACTATACCATGTTCACAGTCACAGTGGTCGTGCTTACATATTTCAAAATGTTCCTTTGGCTCTTCTTTTCTGATGATTAAATCAATTATAAAGCCACAGACAAGACCAATAATTATCTTTATAGCTACTAATAATAATATATTGTTTAATGGGGCATTTTCAGCGATTAATATTGGAAGCATTTCATCGCTTGTCGATAAATATATGGCGATTAATGTTCCTACACTAATGATTCTTGTTATGTAAAGATTAGTGGCTAAAACTGAGAAACCACATTGTGGTAAAGCTCCAAGAATACTACCAATTAAAGGACCAAATTTACCAGCTTTTTTGATTGTATTTTCAGTTTTGTGTGATAGTTTGTGTTCGAAAAATTCAATAATTAAAAAAGCAATAAATAAAAATGGTGATATTTTTAGACAGTCAAAAATTGTATCTAAAATTATTTCTTGCATAAGGTTTTCCCCATTCCTATTTGTTTAAGATTTTCGTTTATCTCACTATCGGTAACCATTATAAATCCAGCAGTTTGTAGTTTTACTTTTTCTTTAAAAAGTGTGCTGATTAATAGTCCGTGAGATACAACGATAACTTTATTATAATCTAAATATTTAGATAAAACTTTGATGGCTCTTTCTTGAACGTGATCTAATGATTCCGTTTTAAAACTACATATATGACTATGGTTTTGTTTTTTTAATTCCCAATCGTGTTTAGCGGTTCTAATTAGTTCTAAAAATTCTGCTTGAGTATTATAGTTGTTAGATAAGTCAGGAATCCATTCGTGTAATAATGGCTCGACATTTATATCTAAATTATGTCTTTTAGCAATAATACTCGCTGTTTGCATTGTTCTGGTAAAAGGTGATGATATTAAAATATCACTATCTTCAAAAATATTATCTTCAGCAATTTTTTTAATATCACTAATACCTTTTGGTGTTAGGGGGGCTAAAGCTAAGCCAGTGCCTTTAAAGCCTAATTTTACAACTTCATCATATGTTGGTTCCCCATGCCTTACTAAAATAAACTTTGTCATAACAACACCTCGCCTTAATATTATAACATGTTTTCTTTAATTATTTACCATGAGGATGAAATTCTTCGTAGTTTTTTTGCAATATTTCGCTGGTGATATGAGTGTATATCTGTGTAGTTGAAATATCACTATGCCCCAATAGTTCTTGGATACTTCTTAGATCAGCCCCATGCTTTAATAGATGAGTAGCAAAAGAATGCCTTAGGGTATGTGGTGATAGTTCACTTTTAATACCTTTTTCTTTGGCTATTTTTTGTAGTATTTTAAAGAAACCTTGTCTAGTCATTTTATTTCCATGATTATTTAAAAATAAATAATTACTTTCTCCATGTTTAAATAAACTTTTACGATGGTTTAAAATATAATTACTTAAAGCTTTGATGGCATAGTCGTTTAGAGGAACAATTCTTTCTTTTGAACCTTTGCCAAAGATTCTAACATAAGCATTTTTTAGATCAATATCATTAACGGTTAGATTAATGAGTTCGCTTACTCTAAGACCACTACTGTACATAAGTTCCAACATGGCTTTATTACGGTAATCAAAATCTGTTTTTAAATTGATGTCTAATAATTTGTCAACTTCTTCTTCGGATAAGACTTTTGGAAGACTTTTTTTGGATTTGGGATTAGATATAGTAGTTAATGGATTAGTGCTTGTATATTTATTTAATTCTAAGAATTTATAGAAACTTTTTAGAGTACTAATGCATCTAGATACAGAGTTGGGACTTTCTTGTTTGGAAATCGTTTGGATAATAATTTGAATATTTTTTTTATCTAATTTTGTAAATTCTTTTTTTATAATCTTTTTACTTTTAACTAAATCTCTTTTATATGAATTTATGGTATTTTCACTATATTTTTTTTCATACCTTAAATAATCGATGAATTCATTTATATATTTTTCATTCATTTTTATCACCAGTTTAATTTTATCAAAAAATGAGTTAAAAAAAAAGAAATATACATGATATAATATATATTGGCGGTGATATTATGCGACCACTTGCAGATACTTTAAGACCTAATAAATTAGAAGATGTGGTAGGTCAAAAACATTTGATCGGTGAAGGTCAGATTTTATATAATTTAATTAAGCACAACAAAATATTTTCAATGATTTTATATGGCCCATGTGGGACAGGTAAAACAACTTTAGCTTATACAATTATTAATGAGCTTGATTTAAAATATGAATTTTTAAATGCAGTTATTAATAGTAAAAAGGACTTAGATGAAGTAATTAGTAAAGCTAAAGCAAATGATGGGATTGTTCTTATAATGGACGAAATACACCGTTTAAATAAGGATAAGCAAGATTTACTACTCCCCTATTTAGAAAATGGTTTGATTACTTTAATTGGACTGACAACCGCTAATCCTTATCATTCGATTAATCCAGCTATCAGAAGTAGATGTCAGTTATTTGAAGTTAAGACGCTTGGTGATGATGATATTAAAGATGCTTTAAATAAAGCAATTAAATATTTAGATAAAATAGATATCAGTGATGAAGCTATTAGTTATATTGCGAGGTTATCTGGCGGAGATTTAAGATATGCTTATAATTTGTTAGAGGTAGCATATTATGCCTCAGATAATTTTAAAATTGGGTTAGAAGATGTTAAGAAAATAAATAATAAACCTAGTTTATATATCGATAAGAATGATGATGGGTATTATGATGTGATTAGTGCTTTACAAAAATCAATTAGAGGTAGTGATGTCAATGCGGCATTACATTATTTAGCAAGACTCATAGTGGCTGAAGATTTAGATATTATATTTAGAAGATTATCAGTTATTGCTTATGAAGATATTGGTTTAGCTAACCCAGCTATTGGTCCGAGATTAGAAGCGGCAATTAAAGCGGCTGAGAGAGTTGGTCTTCCAGAAGCTAGAATACCACTAGGAGAAATCGTCATCGATATGACCCTATCTCCTAAGTCGAATAGTGCGCATGTAGCTTTTGATAATGCGATAAATGATGTTCAAATGGGACATGTAGGTAAAGTTCCTGATCATATTAAAACTAATTCTAAGGATTATAAATATCCACATAATTATAAAGGTAGTTATGTGAAACAACAATATTTGCCTGATGAATTAGTTGGAAGAAAGTATTATAATCCTAAAACAACTAGTAAATACGAGATGAATTTAAAAAACATTTACGATAGAATTAATAAAGCGTAAATGTTTTATTTTAGAATGAATAGTTCTAGGGCTAAATCTTTATTAATAGTACCGGTTTTTATACCGATATCAATATCAGCTAAAGCATTTAAATTTTTAAGTAAGATATCTGAGGTATAATTACGACTATTTTGAATGGCCAGTTTTACTCGGTATGGATGGATTTTAAGGGTACTTGCAATATCTTTTTCACTATAACCTTTTTTGAGTAATTCTTTAGATTGATACATGATGCGAAATTGATTAGCCAAAATGACAACTATTTTAATTGGTTCCTCATTCATTTTAAGCATTTCATAGTATAGTTCTAAGGCTTTTTCTTTGTTTTTTCTGACAATATAGTCAATT